>JBNJCW010000010.1:0-36729 GCA_051744345.1 Actinomycetota bacterium | reverse complement strand
CGGCAGTAGTGTATATGGTTTAGCTGATATTACTTATATACCAGAATTGATTAAAATTGCAGGCTCTAACGAAAATCTATTGCCAGAAATAGTTCCCTCGACACATATCTTGGGTACAATTAAAAACAGACATCACAAGAAATTGGTTTACTCACAATAATAAAGAGCAATACTGGTTTGAACTGCTGCTGGTCAGGTTATAGCCTTTGTGGACTCATAGAACAAGTTGCTAAAATCCATGGTATAAGTCATTCTATAACTTACAATAATAGGATTTGGGAGTACCTCAATGGTAAAATAATTTCCAAAGCAGATGGTCAGCTATTCATGGTAAACTCCCCCCCAGTAATGGTAACCACCAGGGAGGAGACGAATGTTAGCAGTTGGAATGTATACTACCATAAAAACACTATGGGAAAAAGGCAGCAACAAATCACAGATAGCAAAAACAACAGGCCACGGCTGAAAAACAGTAGACAAGGTTGCAAAGAAGCTTCAAAAAGGGATAGAGGTTCCAAAATACAAGAAAAGGCAAGCCAATTATGACCTATATAAAAAGAGTGGAATATCTAGAATCTTCAACAAAAAGGGACAACCTGTTCCCTAACAGCATAACGCTCTGACTCTTAGTCTTATTTTTTATTCGGGACAAATGGGTTGTAACCAGTGCTTTCTCTAAATCTAGTAGATTATATTTTGTAAATAACATCTAATAATATTCCATCTATCTATTAAGGATTTATCCTGCTATAATAACCCTTTGATGTAGAGCTAGATTTGCATTCATTTAAATGAATGCAAATCTGTCTTTTAAGTTTATCAGGTCTTGGACGGGAAATTAGTACTTTCTTTTATCATCACCTTAAACCATCACATTAGCAAATATTATTTATATTGGATTAAAAAAATGAATCAGTTTGAAAAATTTGGAATAAAAAAAGAATTAACTAAAGCAGTTTCTGCCTTGGGGTTTGAAAAGCTTACCTCCATACAGGAGCAGTCAATCCCGGTTTTAGAGGACGGAAGCCGGAATTTTATAGGGCTGGCCCAGACGGGAACAGGAAAAACTGCTGCTTTCGGGCTGCCACTTATCGGACTTATCGATACAGGGTCAAAGGCAATACAGGGCCTTATCTTGGCTCCTACCAGGGAACTTTGTGTTCAGATTACCAGGGATCTTGAAGATTTCTGCAAATACCTTGATGAAGTAAAAATAGTTGCAGTTTATGGAGGAGCAAGCATAGGGAAACAGATTAGCAGTATAAAAAAGGGTGTACATATAGTGGTAGCCACTCCCGGCCGCCTTTCAGACCTTATAAGGAGGAATAAGATAGCTCTTTCTACGGTCAAGTACGTGGTTCTTGATGAGGCCGATGAGATGCTTAACATGGGTTTCCGGGAAGATATTGATGCTATACTTGAATTTACGCCTATGGAGAAGCGAACCTGGTTGTTTGCTGCTACCATGTCTGATGAAATACATGCTATTACAAATAGGTACCTGAGTGACCCCTGTGAAGTTACTATTGGGACTAAAAATTCTGCAGCAGATAATAGTGAGCACATTTATTATGTGGTGCACGAGGTGGACCGCTACAAGGCATTAAAAAGGATAGTGGATGCAAATCCGGATATTTTTGCCATTGTGTTTTGCAGAACTAAGATAGAGACCCGGGAAATAGCTGAAAGGCTGGTAAAAGATGGCTATAATGCCGATTCTCTTCACGGGGACTTAAGCCAGGCTTTGCGTGATAAGGTGATGAAGCACTACCGGGAAAGATCTTTACAGCTGCTGGTAGCTACAGACGTGGCTGCCAGGGGCATAGATGTAAGTGACGTAAGCCATGTAATAAATTACAGGTTGCCGGATGAGACAGAGCTATATACACATAGAAGCGGAAGGACTGCCAGGGCAGGTAAGCCAGGCATAACCGTATCCATTGTTAATACCAGGGATATGCATAAGATAAGGCAGATTGAAAGGCAGATAAACAAAAAAATTGTTTACACTAAAGTGCCCAGTGGAGTAGAGGTGTGTGAAGCTCAGCTTATGGCCCTTATGAAAAAAATACAGCAAGTGGGAGTAGACAGAGAAGAGATCTCTAAATACCTTCCTGTAATATATCAAGAACTTAAGCATATGGACAAGGAAGAACTTATAAAGCGGATGGTTTCTATGGAGTTTAATCGTTTTATAGAATACTACAGGGAAGAAAATGACTTAAATATAGATTTTCTGAGCGAGGATCATAGAAGAGTCAGGAATTCGAATAAAAAAGGCAAAAGCATGTTTATAAATCTTGGCACTATGGACGGTTTCAATAAGGGCAAGATGCATAATTATCTTAAGGAGATGACTGGGCTACCAGGGGAGAAGTTTGAGAGGATAAATGTTAAGGGGGCATATTCTTTTATTGACATAAAAGAACCATTTATGGATGAAGTGGTTGGTTCGCTGGAGAATGAGGTCTATAAGGGTAGGAAAATAAGGATAGATGGTTCAGGCGGCAGCAAGAAAGCTAAAAGACCAAGGTCTTTTTCCAGGAATAATAAGAGATTTTCTAAAAATACATCAAGGAAAAATAAGGGTAGTAGGAAGCATTATGAAGAAGTTTTAGTAAAGTCTTAACAGGTTTCACAGGCGATCAATCATTTTGGTGTTTGCCGAGGGCGTAACAGATTCTGGATAAATAGGTCAAATACTACCTTACAAGGCTATTGTGCCTAAAGTCCATACCCCATAAATAACGAACCATCGCTTTTTATTGTTTGCGGGGTAATTTACAGATTTTACATACGAGTAGTACAGAACTCAGCTTATAGACTAACATAAAATTAATTATCTGTTCTTAATCCTCTTAATTATACCGCCCAACCTTAAAAGTATGGAGTGCAGCCTCCACCAAAATATACATTTTGGTCAATAAAGGTCTTTCTTCAGATGCTTGAGCAGGGGAAGCTGCTGCCTTACCTGTTCTATATAGTTTAAGTCCAGGGTTGCATTAATGATTTCCTGGCCGGTGCCAGCTTCCGAAATTATCTTTCCCCAGGGGTCCGCTGCCAGGGAATGGCCGTATGCTATATAGCTTGCATTACTGTCCCTGGCAGGGGATACGGCTATAAGGTAGACCTGATTATCCAGAGCCCGGGTGCGGGTGACTATATGCCAGTGGGCGGGACCGGTGGTCATATTGAATGCTCCAGGAACTATTATTATTTGAGCGCCTTTTTGGGCCATGTTCCTGATCAGTTCCGGGAAACGCATATCGTAGCATATGCACAAGCCTATTCTGCAGAATTCTGTATCCATGATGGTTATGGTGTTGCCTGCAGAAAGGGTTTCTGATTCTTTGAAGGTTATGCCATTCTTTATATCCACATCAAAAAGGTGTATTTTCCTGTGTCTTGCAGCAAGGGCACCATTTCTGTCAAATGTAAAACAGGTATTGTATATTGAAGTACCTTCTTTTTCGGGGATTGAGCCTCCGATAATATATTTTTTTAAATCTTTGGCCAGTGCTGATAACATACGGGTGGTCTTGCCTGGGTACTGCTCTGCAAACTGGGGAAAAGAATCTATTGAATAGGGACAGTTAAACATTTCCGGGAGTATGATTATATCTGCATTCTTTGCAGCTCTGGTAATCCACAACCTGGCATTGTCGAGGTTTGATTCCTTGGAATCTGTTACTTTTAGCTGGCAGGCTGCTATTTTTATGTTCACATCCGGCTCCCTTTTTTTACAATATTACAAGATTTTAGGTTAATTGTAACCAGGAAACTTGAATGTTATTATTTAACAACACACAAATATTATAATTCTATCAATATGAATAGAGAGCCGATAGCATTTATTTTAGGTGGGGGAGCCGGCAGGAGGCTTTACCCGCTTACCAGAGACAGGACTAAGCCTGCTGTGCCTTTTGGGGGAGGGTACAGGGTTATTGATTTTGTGCTGAGTAATTTCCTTAATTCAAAAATAGAAAAGATCTACATCCTCACCCAGTATGAGCCCAGATCCCTGGAGGAACATATAATGCAGGCCTGGGTACCTATATTTGGTACCGGAAAGCACAGCAGCATAAGGCTGGTGCCTCCCCGCCAGGGGGATGATGCCGGCTGGTATGCGGGTACCGCGGATGCTGTTTTCCAGAACATGAGATTTATAGGGGAAGGCAGGGCAGGAGTGGTAAACATATTCTGCGGCGACCATATCTACATTATGGATATCTCCCAAATGAATGAATACCATTTCAATAAAAGAGCAGACCTTACCATATCCGGGATACCGGTAAGAGCGGAACTTGCATCAAACCGATACGGCATTCTGGTTGTTGACCGGGATTGGCGGCTGTTGAGGTTTGAGGAAAAACCTTCCAATCCCACCACCATTCCCGGGATGGCGGGATACTGCCTGGCCTCCATGGGTAATTATGCATTCAACCCTCAGGTATTAATTGAGAGCCTCAGAGGGATAGCAGAAGCCAAGTTTAAGGGTGACCCCCCGACCAGGTGCGGGAGATTTTCCTCCCTTGATTTTGGTTTTGATGTAATACCTACCATGCTGGAGGACAGCAGGGAAATATTTGTATATAATTTTACTGATAACAGGATTCCCGGTTCAAATTCCAGGAGTAAAAGTTATTGGAGAGATATTGGGGATATAGACCAGTTCTACTGGGCAAATATGGAGCTGATAGGGGAGGACCCTCCTTTTGACTTGAATAATAATGAATGGGAGATTATCACCAAGGCCGATTCCCTTCAGTCTCCCAAGATAGAAGGTGAAACAATAATAAAAGACAGCATAATCAGCAATGGGAACCTTATATATAACTCCAGTATCGAGAATTCAATACTATCCTATAATGTAAGGATAGAAGCCAAAACCAGGATAAAAGATTCTATACTTTTGGGTTTTAATAATATAGGCAGCAATGTGCTTATCAAGAAGGCCATAGTGGACCGGGGGGTTGAGATTCCCGACGGGGAGATAATAGGTGTGGATAAGAGCAGGGACAAAAAAAGAGGCTTTGTGGTTTCCCAGGAGGGCATAACCGTGGTTCCAAGAAAATATGAGTTCTACGAAAAAGAAGAAAAAATGGCTATCTAGAGCCTGCTTGCAGAATTAAGCATTTTTAATACTTCTTCCACCTGCATTTTGATTTTTTCTGCTGATGTCTGAATATCACCTGTATTTTCCTCTTTTTGCAGGGATTCAATTCCTCTTTTGATCTGCTCCAGACTAAACTCCAGCTGCTCAAAGTTGTAACCAGCAGAAATTATATTCTGTTTAAGCCTCTTGATTTCACTGGCTGCTTCCCTGTTTCTTTCCCGGTAGTATATCACCAGTGCTATTATGCAGCCAGCAAGTATTATTAATATGGTCCAAATTAACATATCTTTATTTTACCCCAACCTAAAAAACAAAACTACTTAAAAAAATCTTAGTTTTTATTGTAAAAAAAAATATAATATGGTATTATTAAAACGGTTTATATAAAACGGTTAGCATAAAACGGTTAAATTTATAGGAGGAAAGATGTTTGAAGATTTAATGTTTCAGAAATGCCCAAACTGCGAGCACTGGCTTTACAGGAAAAGAAAGTTCCATGATGGAATAACAGGAGCTTTTGCAAATGACATTAAAATAATAGAGGACACTGACGGGGATCCTGTTTATGTTTGTGATAATTGTGATGCAAGGCTGGTGCATGTAGTTGCCAAAGGTAAACCGTTAGTTTATAAGCTTTCGCATGTTAAATAATTATTATTATCTCTTCTGAGGTGATGAACATGAACGGGCAGCTGCAGGATAAACTGGAGGAAATACTGGAGGTTTTAAAATCAATTAATGAAAACCTCAACGAAATGAAGGTAAACACATTGGAAGAAGAAGATTATTATATCTGAGCGGAACATAAATTGGCTGGTAAATTGAAAAGTAAAGCTTATCAGGGGCTTTAAAGGAGTAGTACCCAGGGTATTGCTCCTTTTTTATAGGGGGTGATATTATCATTAAGCTGTTTGTTGTTATAGCTGCTGCATTGCTTTTGTCAGGATGTATGTCTGCAGATATTCAAACAGGCAATAACGATAATCAGGAAGAGCCGCCTGTTGAGTATTTGGTAGAAGAATTTGAAGAAAGGCTCATCCAGGATATTGAAAGGGACTATGAGGTAAAAAATTTTAGCAGCAAACAGGAACTGGTGGATCATCTGGCCGATATAACTGCCGAAGAGCTGGCAGAGCAGTATGTGGAAGAGTTTTACAGGGAAGAAGGCGGCAAATTGTACATAATCCCCAGGGACGGCCCCATGTGGCTGGATTTAAATAAGCCTTATGAGCTGTCAAAGGCAGGTGAGGGTGAATACCGGATAGTGCAGGAAAGCCATAATGAGTTGTGGGGAAATTACTGTATTGAGGTTACCTTAAGAGATACCCAAAAGGGATGGATTATAGGGGATATAAATACCCAGGCCAATTAAAAGAAGTAATTCAGAAGCTTATTAATATCTATATCGCTTATTACATGATCGGCTAAGGGTTTTCTTTCTATCTGTTTTAAACCATCTTCATATGTGGGCTTCTCTACCTGATAAAATATGCCTGTAGCTATCTTTTCTTCCTCATCTTCCTTTGACCTTCTGAATGCTTCCACCAGGTCGTTTTTAGAATACTTTGCTTCATCCTCCAGCTTGTAAATGCGTTTCCTGTACCAGTCATAGGTGTTCTTTTTGTTAAAGGTAACACAGGGCTGGAGCACATCCACAAAGGCAAAACCCCTGTGCCGCATGGCCTCTGCAAAAAGGCCGGTAAGCTGCTTTACATCCCCGGAAAAACCCCTGGCTACAAAGGTTGCACCCGAGGTAAGGGCCAGGGCCACAGGGTTAACCGGAGCCTCAAGAACGCCCCCGGGAGTAGATTTGGTTTTTAGCCCCTGATCCGAGGTTGGTGCCGCCTGCCCGGTAGTAAGGCCGTAAATCCGGTTATCATGCATTATGTAGGTCAGATTTATGTTCCTCCGGCAGGTATGCATAAAGTGATTACCCCCTATTCCTGCACCGTCGCCATCTCCGGCCATAACTACCACATTAAGCTTGTGGTTGGCCAGTTTAGCGCCGGTAGCCACAGGGAGTGCCCTTCCGTGGAGGGCATGGAAGGCATAGGTCTTGAGGAAGTTTGTGCCGTTTCCCGAGCACCCTATCCCGTAAACGGCAAGTATCTGGTGGCTGTCAAGCCCTAGTTGTACAAATGCCCTCTTTATGGCATTCCAGATGCCGTAATTTCCGCAGCCAAGGCACCAGGTGGGTTTTCTGTGTGTATTAAATTCATCAGGTTTTCTATTTTCCTTTTTATTCATGGTATTGCCCCTTTATAATTGTTCTATTCCTGACACTATTTCTTCCGGCAAAAACTGCCTTCCGCTGTATTTTAGTATTCTGCTGTTGAATTTAAGGCCGGTATTCATCATTATCAGTTTGCCCAGCTGTGAAGTTTTATTATTTTCCACAATTACGTTTTTATTGCTTTCCTTTATTATTTTCATAACCGGGTCAATGAGGAAGGGATAAAGGTAGTTAAAGTGTACCATGTTTACTTTTTTTTCTTCCCGGTTTAATGTTTTCATGGCTTCAAGTATGGGCCCCTTGCAGGATCCCCAGCTCCAGCATGTAATCTCGGCTTCAGGGGGACCGTAGATTTTTGGTGCTGCCATGTCCTTTACCAGGCTCTTGATTTTGTTAAACCTCTTGTCCATCATTTCCTTGCGGTTAGTGGCATCCTCACTGGAAAATCCGTATTCATCATGTTCGTCTGTATTGGCGATATGGATGCCGCCCTTAAGACCGGGTACCACCCTGGGAGATATTCCGTCTGTATTTTTCTGATACCTCTTGTAATCTTCTCCTGTTTCTGAGGATTTTGAAATCAGATTGCTCCTGTCGACCTTTATTTTGGATGCATCAAATTTTTCATGAGTAAAATGGCCTTCAGAGAGGTATTTGTCCAGCAGGATTATTACCGGTATCTGGTATTTTTCTGCCAGGTTGAATGCCTTGCCGGTAAGGTAGAAGCATTCTTCGGGGTCTCCGGGAGCCATAACCACCCTTAGGAATTCTCCGTGGCCGGCGTGTATCGCAAAAAGCATGTCCCCCTGCTCTGTCCAGGTAGGAAGGCCTGTGGCCGGAGCCGGCCTTTGTGCCAGGACCATGACCAGCGGAGTTTCGGTCATTGCGGCTGCAGCCAGCCCTTCATTCATAAGGGCAAATCCCCCTCCGGAGGTGGCCAGCATAGTCCTGGCTCCGGCAAATGATGCCCCTATGGCCATGTTTACCACTGCCAGCTCGCTTTCAGCATGCTTGGTAACTATATTGTAGTCATTTTCTATGCTGGCAAATGAATGCAGTATGGATGAAGAAGGGGTCATGGGATAGGCGGCGTAAAACTTGCAGCCGGCTCTGACGCCCCCCAGGAATACGGCATCATTTCCGGTAACCAGCATCTTGTCCTTCTGTTTTACAACTTCTAATGAATAGGGGGAGGTGTTATCCAGTTTCTCTCTTATGTATTTATTCCCCAGCTCTGCTGCCCTGCTGTTAAGATTTACAATTTCTTCTCCTTTTCGCCCAAATGTTTCTTTGATAACTGTGCCCAGGACATCAAAACTCAGGTCTATGAGGGCAAGCACTGCTCCCAGAGATACATTATTTCTCATTAGCTTGGGGGCTTTAATTTCCTTAATTATCCTGGTAAAGGGTACGCCGACATATTTTATGTCTTTTCTGCTTTTTTTAACTTCCTCAGGGCTGTAGTCCTGGTCATCATAAATTATATATCCCCCATAGGAAACTTCTTCCCTGTGAAGTTCTATGGTTCTTCTATCCAGGGCTATAAGTATGTCCACATTTTTGGAAATGGAATAAATCTGGTTTGTGCTAACCTTTACGGTATAGGTGTTATGGCCGCCTTGTATGAGTGAAGGGTATTCATTGGCATCAATTACAAAATAGCCTTTTTTAGCAAAAACCTTCGAAAGCATGAACCCTGTGGCCATTATTCCAAAGCCGGCCTCCCCGCCTATTTTTATGGAAATATTTTCTGCCTTCATTTCTGCTCCTAAAGGTTAATTAAATTGTTTAGATTATATTATCATATAAAAAATTTAAATTAAATTAACAAATAAGCAATATTATAATTAAAAATTAGAAAGAGGCTTTTTTCCAGAAAATTTTTTGTTTTAATAATTTATCATTCTTTTGTATTATTTAGTCTGTTATTATATAAAATTTTTAAATGGACTCTATTGACTTAAGAAGTGATACCGTAACCTGGCCTACAGCCCAGATGATTGAGGCCATGGCCAAAGCCAGGGTAGGGGATGATGTTTATGGCGATGACCCTACTGTAAACCGTCTCCAGGAAATGGCAGCGGCGGCAGCAGGCAAAGAGGCTTCCCTCTTTGTTCCCTCGGGGACATTTGGCAATCAGCTGGCCATACTCACCCATACCCGGAGGGGGGATGAGATGATAACCGGCGAGGGAAACCACATTGTTCAGCATGAAGTGGGCGCACCTGCGTTTATAGCAGGGGTGCAGCTGAGGACAGTAAAGGATTTCCACGGCCGCCTGGACCTGGATGAGGTTGCCTCCCTTATAAGGGAAGAAGACATACACCACCCCCGTACCGGCCTTATATGTACGGAGAATGCCCATTCGGATGGGACTGTTTTGGGCTTGGACGAGATGGAATCCCTTTACCGGCTGGGAGCGGGCAGAGGCATACCCGTCCATCTGGACGGAGCCAGGATATTTAATGCAGCCCATTGTCTGGGGGCAGATGCCAGGGATATTGCAGCCCATTGCGATTCTGTGATGTTCTGCCTTTCCAAGGGCTTATGCTGTCCGGTGGGTTCCATGCTCTGCGGAGAGCAAGAATTTATAAACCGGGCCAAAAAGTTCAGGAAGCTATTGGGGGGAGGCTTAAGGCAGGCAGGATATATTGCTGCCTGCGGCATTATCGCTCTGGAAAAGATGGTTTCCAAGCTTGGCGCCGACCATGAAAACGCAAAATACCTGGCCCGGCTGCTGGGGGATGTGGATGGTATCCAGGTAGAGACCGACAGGCTGGATATCAATATGGTTTTTTTCAGGATAGAGGCGGAAGGTTTTAACCAGGATGGTTTTACAGGGTTCCTTTTGGAAAACGGGATAAAGATTAATCCGGTCATGGACGGTTTCTACAGACTGGTTACCCATTACTGGATTAAAAAGGATGATATTGATATAACTGTAGAGAAAATAAGGGAATATTTGGAAAGGAAGGAGAGGTAAATGGTTGAAGCAAAACATGTACCTGGTAAAGATAAGGGCAAGGTAATAATATATGCCTTGAGCACCTGCATCTGGTGCAAAAAAACAAAAAATCTTCTAAAAGATATGGGTATAGATTACAGCTATATTGATGTCGACCTGCTGGAAGGGGATGAACGAGAACAGATCCTGGCAGAGATGAAGAAACATAACCCTGATGGCGGTTTTCCTACCTTGGTGATAGATGACAGCCACTGTATAGTGGGTTTTGATGAAAAGAAGATAAGCGAAAAGCTGGGAGAAGGTTAATGGATGCCCAGAAACTCTATGAAAAGAAAAAAAGGGAAGCAGCAGCAAATGGATATTTTTTAAATCCGGACAGGGAGTTTACCTTAGCATTGATGGAGAGCCTGCTGGCAAATGAGAAGCGGTACGGTTACCAGGCATGCCCCTGCAGGCTCGCTGAGGGCAGCAGAGAAAAGGACCTGGACATAATATGTCCATGCGACTACCGGGACCAGGACCTGGTAGAATACGGCGCCTGTTACTGCGGGCTTTATGTAAGCAAAGAGATATCTGAAGGAAATAAGGAACTTTTGTCCATACCCGAGCGCAGGGGCAGGGAGGAAAATACAAAAGAGGGGGCTGCAGAGCTTAAAATCAGTTTCCCTGTATACAGGTGCAAGGTGTGCGGCTACCTCTGCGGAAGGGAACAACCCCCAGAGATTTGCCCCATCTGCAAGGCTTCCGGAGACCGGTTCGAGTTATTTATTAAAAAGGAGTAAGAGATGCTGGTAGACCTTCCCATGGAGGAGCTTTGGAAGTACAAGCCTGAGCAGAACAGGGAAGCCGATTTTGACAGTTTTTGGCAGAAAACGATAAAACAGGCAGAAAGCCAGCCTTTAAATGCGGATGCGGAAAAGCTTTCCTATATAGTCAGTGAAATAGATGCATATAAAATCTATTACCATGGGTTTGAGAAATCCAGGATATGCGGGTTTTATTTGCTTCCAAAAGGCAGCGGGACCCATCCTGCAATTTTATGGTTTCATGGCTACGGGGACAATAAGCAGGATATAGGGTTTTACCTAAAATGGGTGCTTATGGGTTACGCAGTGCTGGCCGTAGACATAAAAGGCCAGAATGGGGAAAGCGTTGATAAGAGCACCTACCCTCCTCCCTCGGTTCCCGGTTTTATGGCCAGGGGAGTATTTGACAAGCACCGCTATTATTACCGGGGAGTTTATATGGACTGCCTGAAGGCTTTGGATTTTCTGGAAAGCAGGCCCGAAATCGACAGCAGCCGGCTGTGTGTTACCGGAGGAAGTCAGGGGGGAGGCCTGCCACTGGAGGTAGCTTGCGCTGGGCCCCAGGCCCAAGTTGGTTATAGCTGATAACCCTACCTCTGCCATTTCAGGCGGGCTGTCCTGTGGGCAGAAGAAGCCAGGAATATAACTTACCAGGAATTTATGGGGATTATAAGCAAACACCCCAAAGGGAAGAAGAGATGTTTGAGGTTTTAAGCTACTTCGATAACCTGAATCTTTCCAGCTGGATAAAAGCAAGAACAATAATCACCTGCGCAACCAGGGACATAGTCTGCCCGTCTTCAACTATTTTTGCTGTCTATAACCATATAACCTCAGATAAGGTAATGGAGGTTTTACCTTTCTACGGGCATGACTGGTCAGCTTTGCTTGCCTTTGACGAAAAAAGGCTCCGGTACATAAAGAAATTTCTGTAAGCAGGTTTTTTAGGGCTTAAACACCTCAGGGTACGGGAAGTGGTGAAATTTTAAAAAAGTTTTATGGGGGGGGGATGGAAATGAAATTTAAAATCAGTGCGGGTATCTGGTGCCTGGGGACATATGCGGAAAGGTATGTCCCGGGGGGCTACTTTGATGAAATCAGCCTGGACCAAAAACTGGAGATAATGTCTGAGGTGGAGGGGCTGGACGGCATCGGCATAGAGTATCCTGCAGGCAAGCTGACCGATGACCCTAAAAACCTTATTCAGAGATTTGAGGAATACGGGCTTCGAGTGGGGGATATATCGGTAGAGGACTATTCTGACCGCAGATGGAAGCACGGCGCGCTGGCCACCAATGAAAAAAAGGTATGGAAAGAAAATATAAGGCTTTGCAGGCAGACTGTAGATTTTGCCAGGGAGATACCGGATGCCAAGGTTATGATATGGCCTGCCCATGACGGGTTTGACTATCCCTTTCAGGTAAATTATGAGCAGGGATGGAATAATATGGTGGCCGCTTACAGGCAAATATGTGATTATGACCCGGAGGTGGAAATCGGGGTTGAGTACAAGTCAAAGGATCCCCGCCAGAGGCAGTACATAAGCAATATGGGCAAGATGATGATGCTGTTTAACGATATCGGCGCAGAAAATATTACCGGCTGTGTAGATACCGGACATGCTTTGATGGCCCAGGAAAGCCTTGCGGAATCTGTGGCCCTGCTTAATTCCCACAACAAGCTGGGGATAATACACTTAAATGACAACTACAGGGATGCTGACCCCGACCTTTTATTTGGCACTTTGGCCTTCTGGGATAACCTGGAGATGTATTATTACCTTAAGAAGATCGATTTTTCCGGCTGGCACGAGATAGACTTTACTTCTCCTCGGGATGACCGCATCAAATCCATCAAACTGGTGGTAAAGATGGTTAGAAAGTATGAGCAGATGGCAGAAAAGCTAATGGAGTATTCTGATGAGATTGAAAGCAATCTGGAGGGCTACCGTTTTGCAGACAATATCGACCTTATAGCAGACCTGCTGTTTTAGCTGCCCCCGAGGCTCCTGCAGACGGATAAGGGAATGGCATTTTTTGTGCGGTCCTGCAATCCTGTCTGGCCCAAACGAACTTTGCGGCCTGTGGTATGCATTCGGCGGCCAAAGCCTTCAAATATGCCCTATATTTTGAATTAGATGTTTACATTAGTGCTTTTTTAAAGTAAATTACACTAAAATAATTTCTGCAGGTAATGCTTAACAGGAGAAAATATTTAATTACAGCTTCATCTTTTTTGATTATGCTGTGCCTGGGAGGGTTCTACGGGTTCAGCATATTTGTGCCTCCTCTAAGGCAGGAATACGGTTTTTCTACAGCCCAGACCCAACTTATTCTGAGCCTGATAATTTTATCATTTACAATTTCTTTTGCGGTTGCCGGCAAACTGCTGGTAAGGTTGGGGCCGAGGGTAAGCTGTATTATATGTGCACTGCTTTTTTTCTCCGGTTATATGCTGGCGTCTTATTCGGGGGGCAGATTGGGCTGGCTGGTGGTGGGCATTGGCTTGCTGGCGGGGACAGCTACCGGTTTTGGTTATGTTTCGTGCCTGACCACCCCCGTACAGTGGTTTCCCAAGAAAAGAGGTACCATTACAGGGATAGCGGTGGCCGGATTTGGGGCGGGAGCCATACTGCTGTCTTTTCTGGTAAGCTACCTCCTGTCCAGAGGTTTTCAGCTGCCCTTCATATTCCGGGCGGTGGCTGTGGTTTACGGAACGGTTATCCTTTTAAGCTCCCTGGTATTGGCCCTGCCCCGGAAAATAAGGGAGAGCGGTGTTGAGCTTGTAGGCATAAGGCTTCTTTTAAGGGATAAGAAATTCTGGCTTCTTTTCTGGCTTATGTTTATGGGCACTTTTTCAGGTATCCTGATTATCGGAAACCTTAAACCCATCGGTCTTTTTTACGGGGCAGATAACTTCTACTCCACCCTGGCCATAAGCATGCTGAGCATAGGCAATTTTTCAGGAAGGATATTCTGGGGCAGGTTGACCGATGTAATAGGAACAGAAAAATCCATAATCTATGCCCAGCTTTCCCTGGCGGTATCTGTTTTTCTGCTTATCTTTCTGGGGGGCGATAATATTGGGCTGGCACTGCTTGCCTTCTTTGTGGGTACAGGCTTTGGCTCAAACTTTGTGCTTTTTGCCTCAGAAGTTTGCCATCATTACGGTATTAAGAACCTGGGCGGAGTTTATCCGTTTGTACACCTTTCCTACGGCATTTCAGGCATAATTGCCCCCATAGCCGGCGGCTTCTTCTTTGATGTGTGGAATACGTACCTGTATTCGGTAGCTATAGCCTCCTGCTTTGCCCTGGCGGGCAGTATTGCCACCTGGGTTTCCATGCGATTTTTTTTCAAGTAATAAAATTCAGTTGTTGTATAATATTATATGTGATTTGAAATTCTTTCACAGAGAGGGGGGACTTTGTATGGATGTAAACCTTGTAGTAACCTACGATCCCGTGCATTCGGATGCAGCAAGGGAAGCAGTGGAGGCGGTTTTTAACGAAATAGGCATAAAATCCGGATTCCTGGATTCGGAGTACGGTGGTATTTTTTTGATGAATGTCCAGGATCCCAGGCAAACAGTAAAAGAGCTCAGGAAGCTCTGTTTGGAGGACAAGGAAATTTTTAGCTGGACATACCACTATATACCGGTAGATATGTGGGTATCCTCAGAAATAGAGGACATGCAGGATGCTGTAAAATCGGTTGCTTCCGGTGTTGGGGACAGCGACAAGTGGAAGCTTGACCTGGCCAAGAGGCATTACCACCGCTACCAGGAACGGGAATTGATACTCAAGCTTACGGATATGGTGGAGACCGGAGAGGTTGACCTGGAGAGACCGGAGAAGATAATAAAGGTGGAAATTATCGGCAAGCATGCAGGCATCTCTCTGCTGGAGCCGGAAGAGCTGCTGATGGTTTCCAAAATCTAATCTTCCGGGCTGATGCCTTTTCCCAGAATCCGGGCCAGGGTTATCTTGTCCTGGCCGAATTTTTCTGATATTTTGCCCATGGCCTGGGTTATGCTTTCCTGGCGTTCATATTCCTGGTCTCCAAACAGGGTGTTGAGCATAAAACCGGGTTTTAAATTGCTGGCTGAAATTCCTATAAGCCTTATCTTTTTTCTGCTGATGTCTGTTTTATCCAGTATTTTTACTGCTGTTTGGTATATATCCATGATATTGGAGGTATGCCTCTGGAGGGTAAGGCTCCTGGTTATGGTGCTGAAGTCAGCAAATCTTAACTTGAGGGTCAGTGTCTTTGCCTTGTACTGTTTAAGGTTAAGGTTCCTGGATACCTTCTGGGAAAGAAACAGCAGGGTTGATTTGAGTATGCCCACCTCATCTATGTCTTCGCTGTAGGTGGTTTCCCTGCCTATGGATTTGGGTTCCTGGTTGGGCACTACCTGGCGGTTGTCTATCCCGTTGGCCAGCTGATGGATTACCTTTCCTGTCTGGCCCAGCCTGGATTGCAGTATGGGGGCGGGGGTGTCTGCCAGCTGTCCTATGGTTTTTATCCCCATATGGTTAAGGGTTTGTTCAGCTACCCTTCCCACTCCCCATATGTATGATATGGAAAGCTCCCTTATCTTCTCCCTTACTTTTTCCGTATTTTGGAGCACAGTGAGTCCGTTTGGTTTTCCCAGGCCGGAGGCAAGCTTGGCCAGAAACTTATTGGGAGCCACTCCGGCAGAGGAGGTAAGGTTTGTCTGCTCATAGATTTTGCCCTTTATCTTTTTGGCTATCTCCACAGCATCCCCGAAGAGTTTCTGGCAGCCGGTTACGTCCATAAAACCTTCATCCGAGCCAATCATCTCTACCAGGGGGGTAAACCGGAAAAATATATTCCTTATTTTCTCTGATTCTGCCAGGTATTTTTCCATGTTCACGGGTAGGTATACGCCCCGGGGGCATAACCTTTTAGCCCTGGAAAGGGGCATCCCTGCATGGAGGCCGTATTTCCTGGCCTCATAGGATGCAGAGGATATCACTCCCCGGTTCAGGGGGCCTCCTACTATAAGGGGGGCGTTTTTGTATTCCGGGTTGTCCCTTTGCTCGATCTGGGCAAAGAAGGCATCCATGTCTATGTGTATTATTTTTCTTTCTTTTGCCATATTTTAGCCGTTCCTGAAATAAGTTCATTTTTTATGATACCATCTTTTAAGCCCTGTTTGGCCTTTTTTAAGTTTTCAAGGCCCCAGGCCTTCGAAACTATAACTGAAGAGCTGCCGTCTCCTGCATTGACCCTGCCTTTTATGAGGAGATGGGAACAGGCCAGCACCTCCTTTTTGTTTTGAGCATAGGATTTGGGGAAAAATACTGACTCATACATGCCCCCTTCGTCTTCAAGGGTGCAAAAAAGCATTGGCTTTCCGTCCCTGGTTTTTTCAATCCTTCTGTTTATGACCCTCCCTGCGGCAAGCACATAGCCGGAACGGAAACTGCTGCTCCGGGTTATGTTTAGCTTTTCCAGTTCCTGGCGGTAGAAGGCCAGGGGCCTTGCACTTATCTCAAAACCCAGCAGTTTTTTTTCCGCATCCAGTTTTTCTTCCAGGCTGAAGTCGGCAATCCGGCCCAAATCCAGCTTGCATCCTTCTGCCTTTTCCAGGTGCCAGAAGTAGAGCAGAAGCTTCCTCCGGTTGGGAGCAGCAAAATCAAAAGCGCCTGTTTTTATCAGGTTCTCTACGGCGGCTCTGCTTATCCGGGTCTGGAGGAAGCACCGGCGGTAAAATTGGGTAAAGTTTTTAAAGTCACCACCACCTTTTCTCTCCCGGGCTATCCGATTTACCACCGCAGGCCCCAGCCCCTTTACCTGTATCAGGGGGACCCTTATGGCCTTTCCTTTCTCCGGCATAAACCTAAAACCGTCTGAGTTTATGCAGGGAGGCCTTATGGTTATGCCCATCCTCCTGGCTTCTTCTACGTACTGGGCTGCCGGGTAATACCCTGAGCCATTGGTAAGGATTACCGAGAAAAACTCGGCAGGAAAATGGGCCTTAAGATAACAGGCGGAATAGCTCAGCTTTGCATATGCCGCCGCGTGGGCTTTAAGGAAGCCGTAGCTTGCAAACTTGGATATATAGCTGAATATTCCTTCCGCCACTCTGAGGCTGCAGCTCCTGCCTGCAGCCCCTTGTACAAATCTCTGTTTCTGGAGCTGCATCTTTTGACTGGATCTTTTGGTCATGGCTTTTCTCAACATGTCTGCTTCACTGTAGGAGTAACCTGCAATATTGCGGGCAATCCTTATTACCTGTTCCTGGTAGAGTATTATCCCGTAGGTTTCAGCCAGGATAGGTTCAAGGTGCGGGTGCAGGTATGAAACCTTCTGCCGGCCGAATTTTCTTTCAATAAACTGGTCAACCATGCCTGACTGCTGGGGGCCAGGCCGGTAAAGGGATATAAGCAGGGTTATATCCCCTATGCTGGAAGGCCTTACCTTGCGCATAAGGTTCCTTATGCCTGTGCTTTCCAGCTGGAATACCCCCAGGGTTTTCCCCTGTTTCATCATTGCAAAAACCCTGGGGTCATCTTCCCTTATATTCTTAATGTCTGTTGCTATGCCCCTTGCTTTCAGCCTGTCTGCAGTTTCCTGTATGAGGGTGAGGGAGAGGGAGTTTATAAGGTCTATTTTCAGTATGCCCAGCTTTTCTATGCTGCCCATGTCATACTGGCTCATTATTTTACCTTCTTCGGAAAGCATGAGGGGTATTTTTTCTTCCAGAGAACTGTCGGACACTATAACTGCTGAAGGGTGGGTGGACAGGTGCCTTATCTTTCCGGATATCCTGGGGGAAAGTGAGAATATATCGCTGTAGCCCGGCTGTTGCCCAATTTTTTCATACCTTGCCATATCCAGCAGGCGGTCTGTTTCCTGTTTGCTGTAGTTTAGTATCCTCGATGTTTCCCTTATGGCCGACCTTGGCTTCATGGTGGCAAAGGTGCATACCCGCCCCACATTTTTTTCTCCGTACCTTTGTTTGAGGTACTCGAGGATATCCTCCCTCTTCTTATTGGCAACGTCCATGTCTATGTCCGGGGGCTGACTCCTTTCCGGGTTCAGAAACCTCTCAAAGTAAAGATTGTTTTTAACCGGATCCACATCAGATATGCCCAGCACATATGAAACCATGCTTCCGGCAGCAGACCCCTTGCCGCATATGGGTATCTGGTTCTTGCGGGCAAAGCGGGCTATATCCCAGACCACCAGGAAATATCCGCAGTAGCCCATCTCAGCTATTATTCTAAGCTCTTTTTGCAGCCTGCGGCAATGGTCAGGTTGTGGTCGTCCGTACCTTTTTTTAAACCCCAGGCTGCAGAGTTTTTCCAGATAGCTTTGCTGGGTGCAGGATGAAGGCAGCTTGAAACGGGGTATGTTCAAAGAGCCCAGTTTGAGCTTAAGCGAGCACTGTGCTGCAATTGAAGCCGTATTGGAGAGGGCAGCAGGGATATCTTTAAACAGGTTTTCCATATCTTCTGCAGCTTTAAGGTAATGCTGGTCATTTTCTAACTGCCTCAGCAAGGGGTCAGTCTTGGCGGCCATGGATTTCAGCCTGAAAAGGGCCCGGTAGGCGGGATAATCTTTCCGGTCCAGGTAATGGACATCATTGGCAGCCACCAGCGGCACACCGTTTTTCTGCCCGAACCTTACAATTGTTTCAGACAGGCAGCCGGTCTGGGGCGCCTTTAAGGGGTATCTCTGTACCTCCAGATAAAAGCGGGAACCGAATATTTTCCTGTACAGTTCCAGGGCCCTTTCGGCATCAACACTTCTGCCTGTGCCCAGCAGTGTTGATATGTGTCCCTGTCGTGCAGGACTCAGGGCTATGAGATGGGAGCAGTTTTTTTTAATGAAATCCAGATCTACTGAAGGGACAGCGGTTTGCTTTTGCAGATGGGATGCAGAGACTATGCGGCACAGGTTCCTGTAGCCGGCCTCATTTTTACACAGAAGGATCAGGCTGTAGGGTTTCCTGTCCCGGCTGGCGCATATCTGGCAGCCTATTATGGGTTTTATTCCTGCGGCAGCAGCTTTGCTGTAAAACTCTACGGCCCCGTGCATTACATGCCTGTCGGTAAGGGCTAATGACCTCAGGCCCATGCGGGTTGCGGCATCAACCAGCTCATCTATGCCTATGGTTGATTCAAGCATGCTGTACTGGCTGTGAAGGTGAAGATGATAGAACATGGAAACCCCCTTTTAGAGAACCCTGTATACGGAAAGCACCTTTCCCTGTATTTTTACATCCTCGTTGACCTTTATAGGTTCATAGGAAGGGTTGGAGGGCCTGAGTATTATGGCTTCTTCTCTAAACTGAAGCCTTTTTACCGTGGCCTGCTCGCCCAGCAGGGCAACCACTATATCGCCGTTTTCTGCGGTATCCTGGGCCCTTACCAGTATAATGTCCCCGTCTTTTATATGGTCGCCGGTCATGCTCTCTCCCGCTACCTTGAGGGCAAAGTCAACCTTCCTGTTTTTGGGGTCCGGGGGCAGGTCCAGGTATGTTTCTATGTTTTGCTCTGCCAGCATGGGCAATCCCGCTGCAATACTGCCTATCAGGGGCACCTTAAGCATGCCTTCCTCCCCGGAAAGGCCGGCCGGGCCGAAGGCTTTAGGGGTAAGCCTTATGGAGCGGGAGAGAGATTTTTTGCTTATGTAGCCCTTTTTTTGCAGGGCTTTAAGGTGGTCACTGGCCGCCCGGGGGGAAGAAAAATCGAAGCTGGAAGCAATCTCCCTCACGGTGGGCGGATAGCCGTTATCTGCCATGAATCTGTGTATGTTTTCCAGTATCTGTTTTTGCCTGGCGGTAAGTTTTCTCATTTCCTGCTCCCGAATAATGATAGGTTAATTATAACTGATTACTATACATTTGTATAGTAATTTAATATTTTTAGCCTTGACATATATGCTTCAGGAACTATAATCTCTGACTTTGAACATGAAAAATATAGAATTGTGGCATTTTGTTAACTGACGACAGAGGTGATTAAAGAAAAGTTATGAAGAAATACAACATAACCATAAACGTATTGTTTTGGGTATTGGCAGCCCTTATAAGTTTTATAGCGGTAATGTCTATGGTAACCCCCGAACAGATTGCAGACTCATTATTTCCCGGAAGAAGGGAAAAAGTAATAATAAGAACAAAAATCCAAAAAGAACCCACTGTGCTAACCGTAGAAAAAGATGTGGAATGGTTTTATTTTGAGGCTACGGGATACAGCGCAAATGATCCGGCCCAGGGTACCAACGGCATCACCGCTACCGGCCTTGATGCAGAGGAAGGAATAGTGGCGGTGGATCCGGAGATTATACCCCTGGGGACAGAGATAGAGATAAAAGGCCTGGGAAGGTTTGCGGCAGAGGATACCGGAGGGAAAATAAAGGGCAACAGGATTGACATATTTTTTGATTCCAAACAGGAAGCCAAAGATTTTGGCAGAAAAGGGGTATGGGTAAAGGTAGAAGACAGGGGTGTGCAGCTGGCCCAATCTTTTAACTAAATTTATTTGTTTTTATCTATAATGGCCTTGAGGTGGTTATAAATCTGCCTGGCTTCTTTTTTATTGATTTTGGAAACGGCAAAGGTTTCCTTTTTGTTGGAAACAGTGACGGCGGAATGCAGAAGACCCTCTTTTAGGTCTGCATCCATTATATAGGGATGGGTGGCTATAAAATGCTTGTCTACTGATATATTGGAATGGTATCCAAAGAAAAGCTTTTTATCGGTTAGTATAAGCTTGCCTTCTACGGTTTTATTAAGCAGGCCCTTGACGTCCTGTATGACCTTTTCATCGGGGCCCAAGAAAACAAAATATTTTTCGGTGCTGGTTATGCTCATTGTATTCTCCATATTGTCTTTTACAAGCAGAAACAGCTGTAATTATATAAAATAATGATTGATAAAAAAAGAAATTATTTTAAAATAGTGATATTTACTAATCAGGCTTATATATTATGAAATTTAAAAGTTATTTAAAGTATCTGCTAATACTGGTGGTCGCAGGGATCATAGGAGTAGCCATTTTTTTGACCCTGGACCGCAGGCCGGAAGAAGAAGAGCCCCCCGAGGTGGTACCCCCGCCGGTCCAGGAGGAAACAGTGGAGCCCGAGCCGGCAGAGGAAGAGATAGAAAACTTATACACCAGCAGCTCAAACCGCTTTCCGGATTATTCTTTTATTTGCCCTGAGGGCTGGGAGCTTACCGGAAACGGGGACGGTTCCAGGATTATAGCCAGGGACGGACAGAAGCAGGCGGTAATGGTGATGGTAGAAGAGGTGGCCGGTATCGGGGATATTGAGCTGGAAGAAATGGCGCAGGAGTACCTGGATATAACCGGTGATCTCCAAGACAGCCAGACGCTTGAGCAGGAATTTGCTTTTGGGCCTGAAGAATCAATTCTCTACGGTTACCGGTATGACAGCGGGCTTGAGCCTGATTCCGAACAGGTGGATATCTTAAGCTGGCAGGAGCGGGAAGGTTACCTCTACATACTGAAATATATGGCCAGCGGCATGAGCACCGTCCAGGCTACCGAAAGCTTTAAAGAATTTGCGGCTTCTTTTAGCTGGGAGGATGATTTGCCCAGGACCGCAGAGGAGCAAAGCAGCAGGTCGGTTAATATACTCATACTGGGCGATGACAGCTCATATGAGAGAGCGGGGGGAAGGATAAGCGGCAGGACAGACATAAACATGATTTTGCACTTGAACCTGGAGGAGAAAAAGGCTGTTATTGTTACCATTCCCAGGGATACATGGGTAGACATACCCGGACACGGGGAGAACAAGATAAATGCAGCCAATGCCTTTGGGGGCCCCGAGCTGGCAGTAGAGACTTTCCAGCAGTTTTCGGGCATGGAAATAGACAGTTATATCATCACCGATTTTGACGGTTTCGTCCCCCTTATCGATCTTCTGGGAGGGGTTACCGTGGAGGTGACCGAAGACCTCGCAGACGGTTTTTCGGGATGTTACCTGGATAAAGGGGTCCACCACCTGGATGGGGAGCAGGCCCTGGCTTTAAGCAGAAACAGAAAGCGCCCCGGCGGAGCTTATGCCAGGGAGGAGGAGGCAGCTAAAATAATTGTTGCCCTCTATGAGCAGAAAACCACATTGGAAAAGGTCTTAAAACTTCCAGCATTTATAAATTATTTGTTAAACTACACCTGGACGGATATGAATTTGGACACTGTTTTAATGATTCTTCCCGCAATGGGCAAAATTAAACCCCAGGACATAGAGATAACCACCATACCTTCCTGGCCCCAGATGATAGGAAATGTCAGTGCGGTGGTCTATGACCCCGAAGCTACCGCCCAGCTGTTTGAGGATATACAGAGCCGTTAGGCCGGTTGACTTTTAGCCTGTTAATGGTTAATATTTTACCTTGAATTAAAGCATTATATGTTCGAGCGGAAGTGGCTCAGCTGGTAGAGCATCACCTTGCCAAGGTGAGGGTCGCGGGTTCGAGTCCCGTCTTCCGCTCCATTTTTTTTAACGGTGCTTAATAAATATGGCTTACAGGAGTATAATGTAGCATTATGAGGGTGTTATATGGTTAAAATAAATGTTGAAGGAAAACCGCTTGAGGCTGAATCCGGCAGCAGCATAAAAGATGCATTAAAGAAGCTGGATAAAGAGCTGGCAAAAAAAGCGGTCATAGCTGTCCAAAATAGCCGCAAACTGGACCTGGATTATGTGCCCGGGGAGGATATTGAGGTTAGGCTGGTTACGGTTGAGGACCGCCAGGCCCTGGATATCCTAAACCACAGCACAGCCCATATAATGGCCTATGCAATTAAAAGGCTTTATCCTGATGCAAGATTTGCCATAGGCCCGGCTATAGAAGAGGGATTCTATTATGATTTTGAAACCGAAGATACCATAACCGCCCAGGACCTTCCGGCCATTGAAAAAGAGATGAAAAGAATAATCAAAAAGGGCTGCAGGTTTGAAAAAAAAGAGGTTTCCAAACAGGAAGCAAAATCCCTTTTTAAACACAATTCCTACAAGCTCGAGCTTATAGAGGCTATAGAAGGCCAGAAGGTAAGCATATACACCACCGGTGATTTTGTAGACCTCTGCAGCGGTCCGCATATACCGTCACTGGCAAAGATAGGAGCTTTTAAGCTTTTAAGCATAGCAGGCGCATACTGGCGCGGGGATGAAAAAAACAAGATGCTCACCAGGATATACGGTACCGCATTTTTCAACCGAAAAGACCTGGATTCTTACCTCAAAAGGCTGGAAAGGGCCAGGGAGTCTGACCACCGAAAGATAGGAAAAGACCTGGATCTATTCAGTTTCCATGATGAGGCGCCGGGATTTCCTTTTTTCCATGCCAAGGGGATGGTGCTGGTAAATACCATACTGCAATACTGGAGGCAGGAGCACCAGAAGGAAGGTTATCAGGAAATAAAGACCCCCATGATTCTTTCCAATGAGCTGTGGAAGACTTCGGGCCACTGGGACAACTACAAGGACAATATGTATTTTGTAAATATTGATGAGGATGAGTATGCCATAAAACCCATGAATTGTCCGGGTTCCAACCTGATTTATAAATCTGATCAGCACTCCTACCGGGAGCTTCCCATCAGATACGCTGAGCTGGGACTGGTGCACAGGCATGAAAAATCAGGGGTACTGCACGGGCTTTTCAGGGTAAGGAACTTTACCCAGGATGATGCCCATATATACTGTACTGAAGGTCAGCTGCCCGAAGAGATCAGCAGGATTATCAACCTTGTATCCAGGATGTATGCTGTTTTTGGCTTTTCCGATTACCATGTGGAGCTTTCCACCAGGCCTGCCAGAAGGATTGGCTCCGATGAGATGTGGGACAAGGCGGAAAGGCTGCTGGAAAACATAATTGCAGACAGCAAGCTTAAGTACAGGATAAATGAAGGGGACGGCGCTTTTTACGGGCCCAAGATTGATTTCCATATAAAGGACTGTCTGGAAAGGACCTGGCAATGCGCTACCATACAGCTTGATTTTGCAACGCCGGAGAAGTTTGACCTGCAGTATGTGGGAAAAGACAATGCCAGGCACCGGCCGGTAATGCTACACCGGGTGGTGCTGGGAAGCGTAGAGAGGTTTATTGGCATCTTAACCGAGCATTACAGCGGCAACTTTCCCCTGTGGCTGGCACCGGTGCAGATGATGGTTTTGCCCATATCGGAGAAGTTTGAAGAATATTCTCTTAAGGTTTATAATCGGCTCAAAGACCAGGGTTTCAGGGCAGAGATTGATAACCGGGTGGAATCTCTGGGCAAGAAGATACGCCAGGCTGAACTGGAGAAAATACCCTGCATGATAGTTATCGGTAAAAATGAACAGGAAACAGAAACGGTAACCCTAAGGACCAAGACCGGCAAAGATATAAGGGAGATTGCTATGGACCAGTTTATTGGCATGGCCAGGGAAGCTGTGAGCAGGAAGAAGGTTGAGTTATAAATTTTTTCTTTATTTTTAAGTAAATAATTCTTATAATTAAGTAAAACCATTTTTAAAATATATTGTAGTTACCATATAAACAAAGGGGTGTCTAAATGACTATTAAAGAAAGGGTAAGACTGTATACCACCAAGGCTGCTATTAAAAGCGCCCTGAAAGTGCTTCCCAAAATCTCTGATGAGAGATGGCTTTCCATGATCAAAGGAAGGGTCTACAAGCTGAAGAACAAGGAAGAGAGAGATTTTTTGGAAAACCTTCTGATTAATCTAAAAAAAGCCATAGTAAACATGTCTCCTTCGGTAAGGGATAAGGTAGTAATGAACCTTATTAACAATGCCATGATCCAGGGCCAGCCAAAGAGGAAGGCCTTTTCTGAAAAATACGGCATAAATCCTCCCAATCATTTGGTAATAAGCCCTACCATGAAATGCAATCTCAAGTGTTACGGCTGTTATGCTTGGCAGTACTCCAAAAAGGACGACCTGCCTTATGATGTCTGCAACCGGGTTATTGATGAGGCTAATGATATAGGCCTTTACTTCTTTGTGATTACGGGGGGAGAGCCTTTCTGCTGGGATCACCTTTATGATTTTCTGGAAAGGCATAACGATTCCTTCTTCCAGATTTATACCAATGGCCAGCTTATAGACAAAGAGGCTGCGGCCAAGCTTGCTGAACTGGGCAATGCGGTGCCCTGCATGAGCATAGAAGGTTTTGAAAAAGAAACCGATGAGCGCAGGGGCAAGGGAGCCTGGAACAATATAATGAAGGCCATGGACAACCTGAGGGAGGCCGGTGTCCTGTTCGGCTATTCAGTAACCGCTGTACGGTCCAATAATGACATGGTGGTAAGTGATGAGTTTGTGGACCTTTTTGTAGAGAAAGGTGCATTCATAGGATGGTATTTTAATTATATCCCCATCGGTAAAGAGCCGGATATGAGCCTTATGCCCACCCCGGAGCAGAGGGATTACAGAAGAAAAAGGATACTGGAAATAAGGAAGACCAAGGATGTAATTGTTGCCGATTTCTGGAATGACGGTCCGCTGGTAAACGGCTGTATGGCAGGAGGCAAGAACTACCTGCATATAAATGTTAACGGTGATGTGGAGCCCTGTGTATTCGTGCACTTTGCTGCAGATAATATAAAGGAAAAGAGCCTGGAAGAGGTGCTGACTTCTGATTTCTTTATGGCTTTCAGGAAAAGGCAGCCCTATACCCATAACCACTTGAGGCCCTGCAGCATAATCGACAATCCCCAGGTGCTGAGGGATATAGTGGCTGAATGCGGAGCCTATGCAACCCATGAGGGTGCTGAAACCATTGTTACCGATCTGGCCAAGGAGCTGGATAAGTATTCCGAGGATTACAAAAAGATTGCTGACCCGGCATGGGCCAATGAGTATGAACCTGAAGAAGAGGAAGAGGAAGCGGTATAGACAAAGCAGCTAAAATTGCGTATAATTTCCTAAAATTAAATATTGGGAATATAAAAAGTAGAAATCATCTATTTCTCACCAAATGGCGGTTTTTTTACCTGCTGATTTGGTTATTATAATATAAAAAAAATAGGTAGGTGATATATGCTTGCCTATTTTTTTATGTAAAAAGTAGTGGAGGTGTAAGTAAATTAACAAAGACATAAGACATAACGATCAGATAAGGGTGCCGAAGATAAGGCTGATAGACGAGGACGGTTCCCAGATAGGCATTGTGCCCACAAATGAAGCACTGGACAGGGCCTTTGAGAAGGATCTTGATTTGGTGGAAGTGGCCCCCGATGCAAAACCACCGGTTTGCCGGATCATGGATTACGGCAAGTATAAGTACAAACTGGAGATATCCGAGAAGGAGAAAAAGAAAAAGCAGACCCAGGTGGTGGTAAAGGAGATTAAACTCAGGCCAAAGATTGACAAGAATGACCTTAATACCAAAACGAACCACATAAAGAGGTTCTTAAAAAGCGGAAACAAGGTAAAGGTAACGGTGATGTTTAGGGGAAGGGAAATAGTTCATAAGGAAATTGCCATGGACATGCTGGAAGGCCTGGTTCAGGATCTGGAAGAGGTAGCGGTAGTCGAGCAGGCGCCCAAGCTGGAAGGCTATAATATGATAATGGTCCTGGGGCCTGTATCATAGATTTTTTTTTGAGATTTTCAATATAGGGAAGGAAGTGTTTACATATGCCAAAGATAAAAACCCATAAGGGTGCTGCCAAGAGGTTTAAGAGTACCGGAAGCGGCAAGATAGTTAGGCAGAAGGCTTTTAAAAGCCACAAGCTGGCCCCTAAGGATTCCACCAGGAAAAGAAGGCTGGGCCAGAAAGTAGTAATATCCAAGGCAGACAAGAAGAAGGTAAGAAGGATGCTTGGAAAATAGAAAGGT
Organism: Actinomycetota bacterium; assembly: GCA_051744345.1. Taxonomy (GTDB): domain Bacteria; phylum Actinomycetota; class Humimicrobiia; order Humimicrobiales; family Humimicrobiaceae; genus Halolacustris. The sequence goes on along the minus strand of JBNJCW010000010.1, from coordinate 9,756 downwards.
GTGATAAAAATGGCGAGAGTAAAAAGAGGAAGCCTGAAGAATAGAAAACATAAAAAAGTGCTGAAACAAGCCAAGGGCTATACTGGTTCCAGCAGTAAAAGATACAGAGAGGCCAAGGAAAAGATTTACCAGGCCCTCAGCTATTCATACAGGGACAGAAAAAACAAAAAAAGGAATTTCAGAAGGCTGTGGATAATCAGGATAAATGCGGCTGCCCGTTCTAACGGCATATCCTATAACCAGTTCATTAATGGACTGAGGAAAGCTAATGTGGAGGTTAACCGAAAGATTCTGTCTGAGCTGGCGGTAAATGATCCCGGTGCCTTCAAAGAGCTTGCCCATGTTGCCAAAGAGCAGCAGTCTGCTTGATTTAATTGGTAAAGGTTATATCATGCAAGAAAAACAGGAAGCGGAAAAAATTTTAAAAAAGCTTGAAGAAGAGCACAAAGATTTTCAGGCAGGTCTTGAAAAGGCAAAAGACCTGAAGGATCTGGAAGGTGTTAAAATCAGGTTCCTGGGCAAAAAAAGCCTGGTTTCTGCCACCCTTAAAAATATCGGAAAGCTGCCCCATGAGCTTAAGCCGGTAGTAGGTAAGAAAACTAATGTTTTCAGGAAGAAGATGGAGGAAGCGGTTGCCGGCAAGGAAAGCAGGTTAAAGGAGATAGAGTTTGACCGAAAGCTGAGGGAAGAGGTGCTAGATTTAAGCCTCCCTGGGAGGAGGCCTTCAACGGGCAGCAAAAACATAATTTCTGCAGTTATTGAAGAGATTGAAGACATTTTTATAGGCATGGGTTTTGATATTGCCCAGGGTCCTGAAGTGGAAACGGATTACTATAACTTCGAAGCCCTGAATACACCGCAGGATCATCCTGCCAGGTCCCTGCATGACACCTTTTTTGTATCCGATGATGTACTTTTGAGGACCCACACCTCGCCCGTGCAGATAAGGCATATGGAGAAAAACAAGCCCCCTGTTTATATTATAGTACCGGGAAAGGTTTACAGGAGGGACTATGATGTTTCCCACACCCCCATGTTTACCCAGATAGAGGGACTGGTGGTGGACAAGGGCATTAATTTTGGAAACTTAAAGTGGACCCTGGAAACGGTGGCCCGTAAGATATTCGGAAAAGAACGGCAGGTAAGGTTCAGACCCCATTACTTTCCATTTACCGAGCCCAGTGCAGAGGTTGATGTTTCCTGCAAGATATGTGAGGGGGCAGGCTGCAGGGTATGCTCCGGCTCGGGATGGCTGGAGATACTGGGTGCGGGCATGGTTGACCCCAACCTTTATAGTTTTGTTGGTTATGATCCTGATAAGGTTAGCGGATTTGCTTTTGGGATGGGGATTGAAAGGATATGCATGCTCCGCTACGGTATAGATGACCTGCGGTCTTTTTTCGAGAATGATTTGAGGTTTTTGAAGCAATTCTAACTTGCTGCTTGGCTCCTACCTTATTTAGTACCTGTAAAGGAAGGGATTTTTTAAATTGAAAGTTACACTGAACTGGCTCAAGGAAATTTTAAATACAGACAAACTGGAGGCTGAAGAAATAGCAGATTCTTTGACTATGAGCGGCACCGAAGTTAAGAAGGTTGACCGGCCTGCAGAGAAGTTTGAGAATATAGTTGTCGGCAGGATAATTGATTTTAAGCCCCACCCCAATGCAGATAAGCTCAGCCTGTGCAGAGTAGAGGCCGGAGACCGGGAGGTTGATATTGTATGCGGAGCCGATAATTTCGGAAAAGGCGACCGGGTAGCTCTGGCCTTACCAGGGGCCAGACTGGGCAAGCTCAGGATAAAGCGCTCCAAGATAAGGGGCCAGGTCTCTGAAGGGATGATGTGCTCTGAGGCGGAGTTGGGTCTTTCTGATGAGTCTGAGGGGATAATGATTTTAGATGACAGTTTAAAGTTAGGCCAAAGCTTTGCTTCGGCCATGGGCCTTGACGATGTGGTGTTTGAGCTGGAGGTCACTCCCAACCGTCCGGACTGCCTTTCGGTTATAGGTATTGCCCGGGAGTTGGCTGCGCTGAAGAGCCTTGAGCTTAAGCTGCCCGATTACGGCTGCCGGGATGATATGGCCAAAGATAAGAAACTTGAGATTGCAATAGAGGACTACAGCCTGTGCCCCCGCTATTCCGCCAAGGTTTTTTACAACCTCTCCCAAAAACAGTCACCGGCTTGGCTTAAAAACAGGCTGAAGCTGTGTGATATAAGGCCTGTTGACCTGATAGTGGACCTTACCAATTATGTGATGCTTGAAACCGGCCAGCCGCTGCATGCTTTTGACTATGACCTTCTTGCTTCCGGTAAAATCATAGTCAGGCCGGCTAAAAAAGGCGAAGACATACGCACCATAGATGATAACCTGAGAAAGCTTGAGCCGGGCATGATCGTGATTGCTGACGAAAAAGGGCCGGTAGCCATTGCCGGTATTATGGGGGGAAAGGATACAGAGATAAACGAGGCTACCAGCAATGTACTGCTGGAGGCTGCAAACTTTAATGGACCGGCTATTATGAGAGCTTCAAAGAAACTGGGTTTAAGGTCTGAAGCATCCAACCGCTTTGAAAAAAAGATTGACCCCCACCTTACCCTGTTTGCCATAAAAAGGTTTGAAGGGTTACTTGAGGATATAACCGGGTACTCCGGCGGCAGCGGGATCTACGATAATTATTCGCAAAAAGAGAGGGAAAGAAAACTTATATTGCGGCCGCAAAAGGTACACCAGATACTTGGTCAGGACATAGAGGCTGAAAGGATAACAGAGATTCTAAGCGGACTTCAGATACCCAGCAAAACGGCTGGCGAAAATATCGAGGTTACGGTCCCCTCTTTCCGTTATGAGGACCTGGAAAGGGAGGTAGACCTGATTGAAGAGGTGGCCCGGATTTACGGGTTTAACCGGTTTTCCTCAAAGCCTCCCCGGATAAGGCAGAGGGCGGGGGGCTACAGCCCCTACCAGAAAGCGGTAAGGGATATAAGAAGTTGTTTGGCAGACATAGGGCTCTTTGAGGTAATAAATTACTCCTTTATAAGCAAAAACACCCTGGAGGGGTTTATGCTTGACGGGGAGAAAGCTGGAGAGCTGGTCAGGATTATAAATCCCATTAATGAGGATTTTGAGTACTTGAGGCCAAGCCTGCTTCCGGCCATGGTAGAAAATGTGGCAGATAACCTGAAATACAAGAACCAGGACCTTTCTTTGTTTGAGATATCCAGAGTGTTTGAAAAAGCAAAAGGAAAGCTTGCCAGTGAAACCAGTATGCTTGGAATTCTTCTTACCGGAAGAAAACAGAAAAAAAGCTGGAACAGGGATGAGTGCTTTTATGATTTCTATGACCTTAAGGGCATACTGGAATATTTAGTCAACAGGTATTGGCCCAAAGAGGATTTAAATATAAAACAGAAGGAATTCGGATTCTTCCATCCGGTAATAAGCGGAGTTATAAGTGTGGGGGAAATGGACATGGGAATCGCAGGGAAAATACATCCAAACCTTCTTGAAAGGCTGGAGATAGGCAAGGACATATACTATGCAGAGATTAACCTGGATAAATTTATTGGTAATATAAAGGCTGAAAAGCAATTTGAGCCTGTACCTGTTTATCCTTCCATAGACGTGGATATAGCCATTGTGGTGGATGAGAAGATAGGTAACCGGCAGATAGAAGAGGCTATCTGGGAGGCCGGCTCTGATATGCTAAAAGAGGTAAGGCTGTTTGATTTGTATAAGGGAAAACAGATAGAGGAAGGCCAGAAAAGCATGGCTTATTCCCTTACCTTCAGGGAAGAGGAAAGGACACTGAAGGACAGGGAAGTGGAGATAGAGGTGGAAAGAATTGTATCCAGCCTTTCCAAAAAATTTAATGCCAGATTAAGGCAATAGTGTCTGAAGAGATAAGCATAGCGTCCTGGAATGTAAATGGGCTTAGGTCTGCTTACAGGAAAGGCCTCCTAAATTTTATAGCTGACTTTAGTTTTGATATTTTATGCCTTCAGGAGATAAAGGCAAAACCGGAGCAGCTGCCTACTAAACTTGTAAGTCCCAATGGTTATTACCCCTATTTCTTTCCGGCCCAAAGACCCGGCTACAGCGGAGTAGCTGTCTATACCAGAAAAAAGCCGCAAAAATACGGGAACGGTTTTGGCATTCCTGCCTTTGACCGGGAAGGGAGGGTCTTGTGGCTGGATTTTGGCCGGTTTATCCTTTTTAATACCTATATGCCTAATGGCGGAAGGTCACAGCAGAGGCTGGATTACAAGCTTGAGTTCTATAATCTGTTTTTAGGCTACCTTAAAAATCTGTTGGGCATGGGAAAAAAAATAATTTTGGCTGGAGATATAAATACCGCTCATAAGGCAATTGATTTGGCCAGGCCCAGGCAGAATAAAAACAATACCGGCTTCCTTCCCAGGGAACGGGAATGGATAGATGAGCTTATTTTATCCGGATTTGTGGATACCTTCAGGATGTTCGAAAGAGGGGGCGGCCATTATACCTGGTGGGACTACAAAACCAGGGCCAGGGAGAGGAATGTAGGCTGGAGGCTCGATTATTTTTTCTGCAGCCGCAATATGAAGGGGAATATAAAGGGGTCCCATATGCTGCCCCAGGTTAACGGCTCAGATCACTGCCCGGTGGTGCTCAAGTTATGGTTCTAGATATCTGCTTTCTCTATAGGGAAAAAAAGACGCACAGGACTGTCAGTATTAACAATACTGCAAACATTACCACGAAAGTGTACTGGTATAACTGGGCGTAGTATCCGGGGCTCATTATGAGGGTGTATAGAAGCATTCCCAGGGCAATCCTTGAGAGGTGAAGTACCCAGGCTCTTTCTGATGCCAGCCCCAGGCCTCCCGGCAACAAGCAGGATAGCGGTTGCAAACTCTGCAATTAGATGGAATATGGTTTGGAAGGGAATGGTTTCCAGCTCTGGGACTTGGCCGCTTACCAGAAAAAATGATCACATGAGTATCATCATTATTCCCACAAGGTCAAAAAGATGATGGTAAACTTCCTCATTGTTATATTCTCCTTATTTATATCTGATATTATATATTATTTAAGAATAGTAACAGAGAGTAATTATAGGGCATTATTTGAAGGCGGAAAAGATTTTCTCATGAATCCCTAGAAAAAAACACTAAAATCTTAAGCAAGCAATTAAGCAAAACACCATTAACCCTGTTTTGATAATAAAAAAATAAGTTTTAGTGATTAAAATTTTATTTTTCTCAAATTATTTAATATATTTATCCTTAAAATCCAATATCTCTTTGTTTGATTTTAAAATATTGAATTCAAGCCTGTAATTAATTTTTTCTCCTGGCCTTACAGATCTTAGCCTCCCTTCATCTCTTTCAATTTTTCTTCCCTTTCCCATATTATTGCATGGCTCAAGCCCGCAAACATACTCACCCATACCCATTTGTTTCCATTGAGTTAGATAAGGGAGATTGTCTTTCTTAAACCTGAGCCATATACCCATACCCCGGCCATCTAAGAATTTCTCATTTACAATGGCTATATTGGAATAACCATCATCATCAGGCTGAATATCATGGAAATAACACTGTTCTTTAAAACCTTTAATTGGCTCTGAAAATTTGCTAAAGTTTTCCAAACCTTTTTCTGCCTCTCTATCGTTGGGTATTACTTCAGCGGTACTCTCTAAAAGCTCTGCATATTTATCTAATATAGGATACCCTATATTAACGTGATACAGGATCATTAATGGAGAAGTTTCATGACCTATATTTTCAACTGTGTCTTCCAATACCAGTTTAGGTTTATCCATCCAAGCGCATATCTTTCTTTCTAACACCAACTTGTCACCAAAAACCTTGGATTCCCTAACCTTGCCCTTAGCTTTAATTATATAGCTATCGTTTTCCCAATTTCCATCTACAGATACATTCTCAGCAGCTATATTAGCAATTCTCCCATGCAGCCCTAATTCTTCGCCTCCGTCTACATTAGGGGGCCCTGTGGTAGTCAGTCCGCACGTTGTCAGAAAGCCTCCATAGAATGTCCTGAGCCATTCAGTCCCCTTGCTTTCATAATACATCGGAGAAGTTTCCCTGGTTGGGGATTTCCAATTAAAAGGTATGGATTTATAGGAAAGATGGGATATATCCATTCCCCTGTCCGGAAGTATGGTGATATTTATGCCCTCCGGATTCCTGATATCAATACCCCTTACACCGCGGCTAACCCCATCGATAAATTCGTAATATTTAATTTCGCATAGTTGAGAGATATCCCCTATTCTTTTTAGTATTTCTGTCTTAGTAAGCTCGGTATTAAAAATTTTCAATGTTTCCTCCTTCCGCTATTTTATTCCTTTTAGAGCATAACTTTATATGATGGAAAAATTTAAACTAAAATAAAAACAATGCCTAAACTGATAGGTTGTAGAAATATTATACCGTATTCAATTAAAAGCCTCCTGATACTTTATCCCCAGAGCTATAAAATCTTTAATTGTATTTGCCTTGCAGGCATTCTGCAGCCTTTAGGAAACAGCAATGCTTCTGGATTTTCATGCTGTCATTTTATGACAATGAAATCAGCCTGCCAGAGCTTTTGTTGGTGCTGATAATCTCCCCGCATGTTATTTTTTTTATATGCTTTCATTACCTTATATCACTTGAAACATTAATGTAAGAAAAAAATTGTCCCCTATGCATTAATTTGTAGGTGTTTGCATCGGTATCCTTATAAGTATCATAAATACTGGGATCGAAATCTTTTAGGCCCTGCCAAACATATTGGGAAGATGACTCTTCTTCGGATAAAGAATCCCAGCTGCCATTCATAAACACATTACCCTTATTATCAGCTGCAAGTGATTCTATCATAGAGACATGCCGCCCATCCTGGTCTGTAATTTCGCCGTGATCTGTAATTTTGCTATCTTTATTGGATTCTATGGATACACTTCTTAGATGCAGCTTGTCATCGAAATCTATGTCTTTTGGGTTTATCTCTCTTATAAATTCAGGGCAATATTGTCTGGCATCATTCAGGTCTTTATATTGAATAAAATAAACACGGTTATTGCTGTAGGCTACAGATAAAAAGGTTGCGCCAATATATGCTAATGGACGGAATGCTTCTCCGTTTTCAATATTTTTAGATGGATCGAAAATCCAGAGCCGCTCATCGCCGCCGCCCATCCAGCCCATGGTAAATAGGCACTGCTTATTATTGTTAATACCTTCGGCCCAGGTCCAACTTCTTTCAGGTTTTAAGTTTTCGGGAGCAGGTTTGCCATCCGGTGCCCACCTGCCTTCCGGTAAGACATTTTTAAACCCCTTGATTTTTTGCGTTTTTGGATTAAAGCAATATAAATCTTCGTCTCTGGAATAGAGGGAAGGATTAAATTTCTTCCATATTGTAAACCAACAATTTCCATTATTATCAATAAAAAACCAAAAACAGGCACCTCTTTCTTTTTCAGGAACTGCTCCTAGATCTATTTTCTCTCCAGTTTTAATGTCTATTTGATATAAATGACTGCTGTCGTTCTCTGCATCTTTTTTTGAAAAAGGCACAGAAAGCACATATATCTTTTTATATATCCTGTCTACATTAATAGCTGAGTAAATGGTAAATCCTTTACGAACAACTCCAAAATCCCGAAATTTTCCTGCAGACAATTCATAACCAATAACATGAGCACCCGTATATTTATTTATTGCTTCATCCCAATAATTTGAGAGGTGTGTGGTAAAATAGAGCCAACCATCACATTCAACAATAGGACTGTGTATTTTCCCCTGCGGTGGTGTTTTGGTTAGGTCCTCTCCACATATATTGGTCATATCCTCAGCAATAACAGTTAAATTTTGGGTTTCCGGCTCAAATTTAAAAAAAGTGCTGCCGTGGTCTGGAGAATGAGTAGAGGAACCAAAGTAGCATGCTCCATCTGATGCTACTTTCATCCCTTGCCACTGACCGTCATAGTACTTGCATATTTTGTTCAAAGAAATTGATTTTACTGAACATGTCATTTTGCTCTCCTCTTTTATATTTTAAAAAATAATCAATTTTATTTTTCCGCATCGGTTAAAAGTTTAAAAATCTCTTAATTGCTGCATATTGGTAAATATTATCCGAAGAATTTTAAAAGGTAACAATTTTATGATACTCCTTGCAAAGTTCAACATAGTTATTAACTATTTCTTCAAATAGCACCTTACCTGTTTCCTCACATGCTTTGCATGGGTCTCCCAGAATCCCTTCCCTGCTGTCATGAATTCCCCAGGTAGAGATATAGTATTTTTTTGATCCGAAGGCATCTGCTTCAAAATATTTGGTCTTGAACTTAAGTTTGTCTATGTCTGTAGTTTTGCTCATGTCTATTTTATGACCCAGGGCTATTAGAAGCGAAGTCTCAAACTCTCCGGCATGGGTTGATCCCCCCAACTCAGTTTTTCTGATTTCGGAATATTTATTTGCACAAAGCGATAGGGGATTGGTAAGTGCGCAATAAACATTATATTCATCTGCAATTTCTTTAACTGCGACATCAAGCATTCCTCTGTGTTGACCATGCGAGTCAATAACCACAATCTTTTTAAATCCCATCTCGCAGAGCGAAGATAATATATCATGTATATAATCAGTAAAAACCCGGGTCCTTACTCTCATAGTTCCCCACCGCATCATCTTTTTTGGGGAATATCCTGCCCATACAGGCGGCATTAATAATGTCGGTACTGTTTTATTTAATTTAACAGAAACAGCTTCTGCTATGCTGGTGCCAATAAAGGTATCACAACCAACAGGCAGGTGCGGTCCATGTTCTTCAACCTGAGCTACCGGTAAGATCACAAGGGAGTTTTTTCCCATGCATTCTTTTAATTCCGGCCAGGTGTTGTCCATAAAGTTAATCTTTGTCATCTTTTCTCCTAACTGATCCTCTTTTTATTAATTTAACGTCAAGGGTTAATGTTTTAAGGTTTTGATAGGGATTATTTTTATCCTTAACATATTTTAAAAGCAACTCAGCACTTTTATAACCTAATAGCAATTTAGGCTGATGTATGGTAGTAAGGGGAGGGCTAAGGAATTTTGATAAAGGAATATTGTCGTTTCCAATAACTGATAAATCATCCGGAATTTTTAAGCCAAACTTGCTTGCTGCCTTGTATGTGCCGACTGCCAGCAAGTCATTGATGGTTATAACTGCGCTGAAATTGGTTTTATTTTTTATCAGTTGTTTTATGGCCTGATAACCATTGTTGATATCCGGATACCTCTCCAATATTATATCGTTGTCTATTTTTATTCCATGCTCTGACAGGGATTTAATGTAACCCTGTACAAATTTAGAGGAACCTTCTCTTTTTGCGTCTATTAGGGCTATCCTTTTATGGCCATTTTCAATTAAAAAGTTAGAAGCTATATATGAACAGCTTGAATGGTCCACAAAAATACCGTTTGTCTTAATATTATCCTGTGGAATATCTATTAAAACAAAGGGCACATTCCATTTTTGTAATAAAGTAATTCCCTTAGAATTCTCAGAACACGGTGCTGCTATTATCCCGTCAACTTTCTTTGAAGCAAGAAGTGATATATATCTTAATTCCTTGGAGTCATCATAGTCTGAATTACAAAGCATAATATTGAAATCTTCTTCATATAATTTTTTTTCTATACCCCTCAGCACTTCAAAATAAAATGGATTTCCAATATCAGGGAAAAGAACACCAATGGTCTTTGTTTTTTTTATTTTTAA
>JBNJCW010000009.1:0-39833 GCA_051744345.1 Actinomycetota bacterium | reverse complement strand
TTTCCAGTATGTTTAGAAACTCCCTTAGGTTCTGGGCCCTCTGGCCGGTAGGGCTTACCAGGGTTATGCTGTCGTAGAAAATAAATTTTTGTACATTGTTTGTATTCATAATTAGCAGTGTATAATATTAGCTTAAAAATTAGATATGTAAAAGGCTTTTTTGGATAATTATAAAAATTGGGTATTTTGAAATGAAAATATTAATGTATATAATATATAATAATCGGTTTATTAAATATTTAAAAAGAGTATACAAAAAAAACATGAGAAACAAAGAAAAAAAGATACTGGTTGTATCAAACAGGGTACCGTATAAGATAATAAAATCCAAGTCAGGCATTAAGTACAAAAAGAGCGTGGGCGGGCTGGTCACCGCGCTGGATCCAATCCTTTCCAAGAAAGGGGGACTCTGGGTAGGCTGGAATGGAATGGTTGGCAAGAACAAGCATGCAGAAAAAACAGTGGAAATGAAAGGCGGATACTCGGTAAAATTCCTGGGCCTCGGCAAGCGGGATATACGGGATTTTTACCATGGTTTCTCTAACCGTACCATCTGGCCGCTCTTTCATGGCTTCATATTGCAGAGTTTTTTTGATTTAGGTTACTGGGCTGCATATAAAAGAATAAACAGGCGGTTTACAGAAAAGGTTCTTGAAGAGGTAAAAGGGGATGAAGTGATATGGGTGCAGGATTACCACCTCATGCTTATGCCCTCCATGCTCAGGAAGGAACTGCCCCATGCCAAGATACTTTTTTTCTTACACATACCTTTTCCATGCAATGAAATTTTCAGGGTTCTCCCCTGGGATAAGCAGATTCTTGAAGGGCTCCTGGGAGCTGATGTAGTGGGCTTTCAGACCTCAAGGGATACCATGAACTTCCTATACAACTGCAAACAGGAACTAAGGACCTATATAGATTATAATTCGGGCACGATAAAGAAGGATAAAAGGACAGTAAAGATCAAGAATTTTCCTATAAGCATAGATTTTGACAAGTTTGACCAGATTGCTAAATCTGATTCCACCAATAACCTGGTAAAGGAGCTAAAAAGAGAGCATAGGAATGTAAAACTTATAATCAGCGTAGAACGGCTTGATTATACCAAGGGAATAAGGGAGAGGCTGCTTTCCATAAAGCGTTTCTTTGAAAAATACCCGGAGTACAAGAAAAAGGTGATATTCATACAGATATCAGTGCCCAGCAGGACGAAAATAGTTGAATACAGGCAATTTAAAAGGGAGATAGATCAGCTGGTGGGAAATATCAACGGGCAGTTTGCTGATGAGCTGTGGACCCCCGTAAACTATATATATAAAACTATTCCCCAGGAAGTTCTGGTATCTTATTACAAGGCTTCTGATGTGTGCCTGGTCACACCATTAAGAGATGGGATGAATCTTATAGCAAAGGAGTATGTAAGCTGCAAACCGGATGGTTATGGAATGCTTGTGCTAAGCGAATTTGCAGGCTCTGCAGAGGAGATGAACAGAAATTCAGTGATGGTTAACCCTTACGACTTTGAAGGGGTAGCAGACGGCATAAAAACTGCCCTGGAGATGGGGCGGGTCCAGCAGAGGAAAAACATGTTTGCCCTAAGGGAGGTCGTCCAGGATAATGATGTGTTTAGCTGGGCTAATAGTTTTTTAAGTTATTCAACAAAAGGGTGATTGGCATAGAGTATCTCTTTGTTCACAGTGACAGGATATTTTCTAAAATAAAGGATGGGGGGAATGCTTTATTGTTCCTGGATTATGATGGTACGCTGGTAGGCATAAAATCCCGCCCCCAGGACGCAAAGCCTTCACAGAGGACAAAATCTCTTATAAACAGGCTAAACTCCAACCCCCGGATATTTCCAATCCTGGTATCCGGCCGGCCGATAACCCAGCTTATGGATTTCTTTAAAGGCACGCCGGTAAAAGAGCTTAACATGATTGGAAGCCATGGGGCCGAGGTTAAGCTGGAAGGCAGAAAACCTGAAATAGTTGATTCTGCTAAAAAAATGGTAGGCCTTGTAAGGGACCTTAAGCAAAAGATTAGCAGAAGCATTGGGGAAACGGAATGTTTCTATATAGAAGATAAGCGGGTATCGGTGGCTGTTCATTACAGAAACTGCAGCAGCAGGGATATGCCTAAGCTGGAAGAGGTAAAAAAGATAATAGGGGAGGCCACCTCAGGCGGCGGCCTGGATATAATAGAAGGCAAGAAGGTAATAGAGGTAAAGGCCTCAGGCATTGACAAGGGCATGGCAGTCAAGGTTGTGGAAAAAAAACTCAGGCCCAGAGGCAGGCATATTAATATATGCATAGGCGATGACCTGACTGATGAACATATGTTTTTAAAAAACACCGGCGGCATAAACATAAAGGTCTGCCCCCAGCCGGACGGAAGGAGCAGGGCAGAGTATTACCTTAAAACAGTTGGCGAAGTACAGAAATTTCTAAGCATTGTTAACCGAGAAGTTCAATAAAGGCCTGTATCCTGGTGGACAATTGGCCCCTGGAATAATTATTCTTATCCACACAGTCGCCGTCAACTGCCAGGGTGGGTATGCCTATCTCTTTTAACCTGTCCTTTATAATCCTTGCCGAGCCGTTATTCTGTCTGCAACCCCAGTGAGAGAAAAAGATTGCTCCGTCAGCGGAGTAATCACGCGCAAGGCTTTTTATTACCCTGACCCTGTTTTCAATGCTTCCTCTGAGAAAATGGGACAGCAGTTTTATGGCCAGGCTCCTGAAAGGCTTTTCCGGATCAAGTTTGGGCCAGTAAACATGGTTTATTTCTTCAAAAGCCACCATGCAGCCGTCTTCTTTTAGAAGGTCGAATATTTCATTTCTGTAATACGGCTTAAGGTGAAGCCAGATAAGCTTTTTGAAGTTATTCTGGGCAGGCTGGTTTTTTTCATAGTTTTTTAGTTCTTCATACATCTGTTTATACAGCACGACTGCTTCCCTGGTGCCGGCCATGCCGTGGAAAGGAAGAATAAAGTTAAGGCCGTTATAGTCCTGGGGATAGCTGTGGAGCTTCTCCCTTATATTATTAACTTTTATCGCCCAGTGCCGGAACTGGTTGGAATACTCTATTGCCCTGGAGAGCTGCCGGGTATCCAAATCCATTCCCAGTTTGGAGCAAATGTCCAAGCTTGCCTCTTCAAGCTGACGGGAGAGGTAGGAAACGGAGTCGGGGTGGTAATGGTAGGGCACATCAATAAAGTAGAAGTTCTTTTCCAGGCCAAATTTCTCGGCGTAAAGGTAGAAAGATTTCTGGGCAGCATCGCAGGCCAGGTTGGTTACCATTATAAATTGGGGCCTGGGGAAAAGGTCAAGCTCCACCGCTCCGGAGGCGCTCCGGTGAAAGGTGCAGAGATCGGGAGAATACCATTTGGAATTTGCCTCTTTAAGTGTTTTATCCGTAATGCCCATCCCGGCAGTAAAACCGGCAAGCACTTCAGGGAGAAAGGGAACCAGGCCCAGGCCGTGGAAAAGCTCATAGGGAAGAAAAAGGGAACCATAGGCCACAGGATTGCTGTTTCTGTATGCCTTGGCCATAGCTTCAATACTGTACATGTTAAGCAGTTTGTCCGAGGCTGATTTAAAGGTGGTCCCAAACAGCATAAGCAGGGGCCTTCTGGCTGCTATGGAAAGGAACCTTTTTATATACTGCTGGTTTAGGTTGTCCTTCATGTCTTTTTTAATTTTTTCCTTAAAACTCATTATAGCATCTCCAGAAATGCTTCCAGCCTGGTTTTTACCTGGCCTTCGGAGAAATTGTTATACTCAAGTTCAAGGTTAAGTACAGGTATATCCAGGTTTTTTTTGACCAGGGGGTAAAAATACAGGGTATTGTCGCAGAATTTAAGGCTGACAAAGATAACCGCCTCTATCTTTTTTCTGCCGATAATTTGCTGCATATCTTTTAGTTTGGCACCCATGTCTGCCATGCGCATGCATGCTGTCTTGGAAAGGTAGCTTTCTGCCAGCCGGTGGAATATATTGTCATCCCCGCACTCAACTTCATTGTTAAAATACCTCTGGGTGGTGCACAGGTCATCATGGATTAGAAGGCAGTCAAGTTCGGATATAATTTTAAAAAGCCTTTCTTCATTTATGAAGTTGCCTACTATCATCAGCCGGGGTCCGACCTGCTCTTTCTTCTCTGTTTGGCTAAACCTGCCAATCAGGCTGTCTATCTCGGTACAGAATACGGCCGGGTCTGAATTTGCTGAAATTTTCACTATACGGTAATAGTCCTCAAGGCTCACCAGCCCTTCAAGGTAGGCATGCCTTAGGCTTTGCAGGGCTCCCTTCAGGTGGTTAAACTGTTTAATTGAGTCCAGGACTTTTTCCGTGGCTATTTCTGTACCACTAAGGTCCTGAAGGAAATGGAAAAATTTTTCAATATTTAACCTGTAGAAATCCAGGGAAGCGGGGGAAATAATCCTTGGCACATCAATGATATGGGAGGCCAGCCGGGGAAGATATTCCCTGGCCATGTCAAACAGCCTCCTCGAGCCGTCACAGGAATTGGCAAAAACCATTCCCCTAAACCTGTCTCCTTCCTTTAGCAGCTGCTCCAGGCTGGATTTAAGGTAAGGACAGAAGTTTATGGGAAGATAGCTGTCTGCGCTCCTAAAATCCTGTATGCCGTAGATGCGGTGGGGGATAAACCCTGCTGCATATATCAATTCCACAGGGGTGTAGGTGCACATCCACCCGAAAAGATTATCCCTGCTGCTCTCCAGAGATTTTTGAAATTGTTTTTCTACTGCAGCAGCGGTATCAGCTCTCATCTTCTAATATTATGTCCGGATTTCTAGAAAAATCTTCTCCCAGGCCGATATGCCCCCAAAAATCTTCAATGGGCAGCCCGTCAATAGTCCCGGACTGCTTCCCTTCAATGGTTATCCTTACCTTATCGATGTCCTCGAATTCAGTAAGTGTATTTACGATGGAATAGATGGCCAGGTATTCAGTAGCTGAACTGTGGGGTATGCTGGTATCGGTCAGAAGTTCCCGGGAAAAGTCTGCAATGGCCAGGCCGTCTTCCACTACAACTGAATTTACCCTGGTGCTGGAAGGGATGGTAGCAAAAAGTTCATCTGCCTCCGGTCCTTCTATCAGGGCCTCCAGGCTTGCATGATAGAGGTCCGGTGAGGGCTCTACCTCTGTTTTCTGGGCTTTAAGGTAAAAATCTGTTTCAGTTTCAACCGCAAAGTATACGGTTGCCTCCTGTTTTGCGCATCCGGCAAAGGATACAGTAAACAACAGGATGATTAAGAAAAATAATAAGAGATTAAATTTTCTCAAATCTGTCACCACCCGTACATAGTTATTTTGCATAAAATATTAATTCAAAAGCTTGCATTTGTATAGGGCCTGATAAATAAATATTACAAAATTAAGGCGCTAAATGCTATTATAAAAAAAATTAGAATGATAGGGGCTGATTGTTATGGCTGAAAAAGCTTTGATTATTATAGATATGCTTAACGATTTTGTTGCCGAAGGCGCACCACTTAAGGTTCCCGGTATTGAAAAGATAATAGGTCCTATCAAAAGGGAGATTGAAAAGGCAAAGAAGGCCGGCTTTCCGGTTATATACCTGTGTGACAGCCATGAGCCCGAGGACAGGGAGTTCGGCATGTTTCCGCCTCATGCGGTAAAAAATACTGAAGGGGCCAAAATCATAGAAGAGCTCAGGCCTCAGGGAAGCGATATAATAATCAAGAAAACCACTTTTTCGGGTTTCTATGAAACCAACCTGCAGCAGGTACTGCAGAAGATGGAGGTAGGCCATGTGGTGCTTGCCGGCTGCGTTACCAATATCTGCATACTTTATACTGCATTTGAGGCCACAGTGAGGGGTTATGACGTAGATGTGGTAGAAGATGCGGTTGCAGGGATAAGTGAAGAGGACCATCAGTGTGCCTTAAGGCAGATGAGGGAAGTATTAAAGGCAAATATAATATAAGGGGCAGGAAATGTTTTTTGTAGCAGATGAGGATGATATAAAAAATGGCCGTGTAACCGATATTTATTTCAAAAGATCTGAACAGATACTAAAAGAACTGGGAAAAGACGCGCATGTTAAGGCAGAGGTTTTTTTGAAAAACTTTCCCCTTAACTACACCTGGGGCATACTGGCAGGCATACAGGAGAGCATAGAGCTTCTGTCCAATGGAAAAGGCATAAATGTCAGATGCATGCCTGAAGGGACAGCTTTTAAGGCTTTTGAGCCGGTTATGGTTATCGAAGGCAGGTACCTTGATTTTGGGGTTTTTGAGACCTCTATTCTCGGTTTCCTCTGCCATTCCAGCGGTATAGCCACCAAGGCAGCAAGATGCAAGCTTGCTGCAGGCAATAAGCCTGTTTACAGTTTTGGGGCCAGGAGGGTTCACCCTGCGGTTACCCCCATGGTGGAAAGGTGTGCTTATCTGGGGGGAGCAGAGGGTGTTTCTACCATTATGGGCGCCCAGGCCATAGGCTCAGAGCCGGTAGGAACTATGCCCCATGCTCTCATACTGATTATGGGGGATACGGTGGAGGCTACCAGAGCATTTGATAAAATAATACCTGAAGAGGTCAAAAGGATTTCTTTAATTGATACATTCAATGATGAAAAATTTGAGGCTATCAGGGTCTGTGAGGCCATGGACGGCAATATCTTTGGAATCAGGCTGGATACCCCTGGTTCCAGGAAGGGAGATTTTTTAAAAATACTGGAGGAAGTCAGATGGGAGCTTGACATAAGGGGTTTTAAGGATGTAAAAATAGTGGTAAGCGGCGGCCTTGATGAGCAGGATATAATCAACCTGGCAAAGGTTGCCGATTCCTTCGGGGTGGGAACCTCCATCTCCGGGGCCAGGGTATTGGATTTTGCCCTGGATATAGTAGAGATTGAAGGAAAAAAAATAGCCAAGAGGGGAAAGATGTCGGGGGCGAAGAAAGTTATTAGATGCTCAAACTGCATGCATGACATGGTGGTGCTGCAGGAAGAAGAGGCGGGAAGTTTTAACTGCCCTCAGTGTGGCTCAAAATATGATGAGCTGTTTATGGAAGCTGTAAGGGAGGGGAAAGTGGCCTACAGTTACCCCCCGGCCAGGGAAATAAGGGACAGGGTTTTGAAACAATTTGATTTTTTAGAGCTATAAAAGGATAAAATATTGGGAGTTAAGCTGTTTTTAATCAGGCACGGCCAGACTATCTGGAATCTTGAAGGCAAGTACCAGGGAGACAGGGATATAGAGCTTACCGAGCTGGGAATAAAGCAGGCAGAGCTTACCGCCAGATACCTGAAGGATGTAGAATTTTCTAATATATATTCAAGCCCCCTTAAAAGGACGGTCCTGACTGCTGAAAAAATAAACCAAAACAGGGACAGGGAAATAATAATCAGAAAAAATTTAAAAGAGATAGATTTTGGAAAATGGGAGGGCTTGAGGTTTAGCCAGATAAATGAAAGATATAATGAAGATTACCAGAAGTGGCTCGATGATCCTTTCAAAAACCCCCCTACAGGCGGGGAGAATTTCACCCATTTTATAAAACGCACTTCCCGGGAAATAAATGCAATAATAAGCGAGAATAAAGACGGGGCAGAGGTGGCTGTCTCTACCCACGGGGGAGTTATAGTAGCCCTCCTGGTTTACTGGCTTCGGGTTCCCGCATCAAGGTGGAGGTCACTTATACAGAGACAGGCAGCAATAAATGTGGTGGTGGTACACCAGGGTTTTCCCTATATCTCCCAGATAAATTTTACCGGACATCTTAACAGCGGTTACGACCACAGCGAAGACAAGGTAATTGAAGTCTATAGTAAGTTAAAAAATGACTAGAAAGGTGCATTATGGATGAAGAAACCCAAGTCATAGATGGTAATATAGTTCAAAATTTTAGGGAAAACTGGATCAGCATACTTATAATCCTGGCAGTGCTTGTAATTACCATTCTCCTGGTAAGGGTAATATCCGGGAGGGCAAGGATGGTATTTGAGCAGAGGATAAGCGATGACAAGATGGAGATTAAGAAACGTACCTATACTTTTACTTCTGTGGTAACCAACCTTGTAATCGTAGTGGGCGTGGTGATAGCCCTCCTGATAATCGGAACACAGCTGGGAATAAATGTAACTCCTCTTCTTGCCGGTGCAGGAGTGGCAGGCATAGTCATAGGCTTTGGCGCCCAGAGCCTTATAAAAGACCTTATAAACGGAACCTTTATCCTTTTTGAACAGTGGTTTCAGGTAAATGACATAGTCACCATAGGCGATACATCAGGGGTGGTGGAAAGGTTCAACTTAAGGACCACCGTATTAAGGGACCTGGAAGGTATCGCTCATTTTATACCCAATGGAGAGATTTCAGCTTTAGGCAACAGGACCCATATATGGGCCAGGGCGCTGATAGAAGTGGGGGTGCATTACAAAGAAAATACGGACAGGGTTATACAGGTTCTGGAAGAAGTTTTTGACCAGCTGATGGCTGATGAAGAACTAAAGGGCTGTATACTGGAAAGGCCGCAGATACTGGGCAGGGGAGGAGTGGACAGCCTGGGGGATTCTGCGGTCGTATTTAAGATTATATGCAAGGTGGTCCCCCCCAACCAGTGGGATGTTGCCAGGCAGCTAAGAAAGAGGATAAAAGATAAGTTTGATCAGGTAGGCATTGAAATACCGTTCCCCTGCAGGAATGTGTATATGAGGCCGGAGGAAAAAATAGATAAATAGGATACAAATTGCCGGACCACATTTTTGAAAAATACAGGAAGCACTAAAAACAACAGCAAATTTTTATTTGATTAATAGTATTAAATGTTATAATATCCCATAGGACAATTGAATATAATATGTTCTTCTGCCCTAATTTTTAAGTTAGGGCCTAATTAAAAAAATTAGTCCATAGAAGGAGTGGAAAATTGAGAAATTACGAACTTGCATTGGTATTTGACCCATCCCTTGATGAAAAGGGGATAGAAGAAGAACTTTCCAAAATAACCTCGCTTATAGAAAAACAGGATTCAAAGGTTACCGATATAGATAAGTGGGGCATAAAGAAACTGGCATATCCCATAAGAAAACAGGAAAACGGATTCTATTGTTTTGTTTATTTTTCAGGAGAAGATAAGCTTTTGGATGAACTTGACAGGATAAGCAAGATAAATGATAAATTGCTCAGACACCTTATAATCAACCGGGAAAAATAAAAGTAATTTTAAGCATAAAGAGGGGAAATTATGGCATTTGGTGTAAACAATGTATCAATACTGGGAAATCTGACCAGGGACCCTGAACTGAGGTTCACTCCCAATGGAACGCCGGTGGTAGGCTTTGGCATAGCGGTTAACCGCAGATATCAGAACAAGCAGTCCAGTGAATGGGTTGAGGATACCTCGTTCTTTAATGTCAGTGCATGGTTTAAACTGGCAGAGAATTGTGCGGAAAGCCTCTCCAAGGGAGACAGGGTGCTGGTAACAGGCAGGCTTAACCAGAGGCAATGGGAAACAAAGGATGGGGAAAAACGCTCAGTTGTGGAGATTGTGGCTGATGTTGTTGCCCCCAGCCTGCAGTTTGCCTCCTGCAAAATCAGCCGCAATGAAAAATCTGCTGGTGATTTCCAGGGGAGCAGTTCGGAGGAAGAGGCGGATTTTACTGATGAAGATATACCGTTCTAAGAAATAAATTTAATAAAGGAGTGTTTTTAATTGTCAAAGAAAAAAAGAAGGAATGATAGAAGAAAAGAAGCAATGTCGGCCCTTAACCTCAGACAGAGGAAGAGGTATTGCTACTTTTGCAAGGAAAACATTGATGATATAGATTACAAGAAGATAAATCTTTTAAGGAAATTTATATCTGACAAGGGAAAGATCAGGCCCAAAAGATCCAGCGGCAACTGTGTTCAACATCAGAAAAAGGTGGCTATTGCTATCAAAAGAGCAAGAGAGCTGGCGCTTCTGCCCTACTACAAAAGATAGGTAAGCCTTTATATGTCCTTTGATAATTTTGGCAATACAAATAAAAGATTAAACCTGTTCCTGCTTGCCCTGTTAACATTTTTTGCTGCCGTTGTTGCCCTTCTAATACCTTTCATAGGGTACCTGGGATGGGCACTTATGCCCCTGCCGGCTACGCTTCTGGTTCTGGCAGGAAGAAAAAGGGATGGAATTATCTGTGCTTTGCTGGGGATACTGGTTTTGTTTTTTTTTGATTACATCCTACCGGCGGTAATACTGGCAGCCATATTGGGGGTAGCATTTGTTTACCGCTGGCTTGAGAGCAGAAATGCCCCTCCGGGGAGGTATGTTTTGTATGTATCTTTGATTTTTGTGGGGTCCGGATTGATTTATATCGCTCTGGTTTCAGCAATCAGCCAGGGAAATTTTATCGGCCAGTTTATAAACAATTACCGCAGTTATATTGGTGAGCTGGAAAATGATCCGCTGATGACAAGGTATGCAAACATAATGGGCATGGACAGCGCCCAGTTTACGCAGGTAATAGAGCAGACAAAAAGGGTGCTTGTATTTATGCCCTATATATTGCCGGGAATGTGGGCAGTGTTTATGAGTTTTGCAGGGCTGCTAAACTATGCCTTTAGTAGTTTTATCGGCCCAAGATACGGCGTACGGCTAAAAAAACTGCCCCCCTTTAAAAGCTGGGATTTGCCCTGGTACTTTGTATGGGGTATTATCCTGGGAGTAATTTTTATACTTCTCCCCACTTTTTTTGAGATGGAGGGCACGGTCTTTTATGCTTTGGGGGCAAATCTTATAATAATGTTCGGTTCCCTTTATTTTGTGTTAGGGATAGCGGTTATATGGGGGCTGTTTGACAGGTTCAATGTGCAGCTTATATGGCGCATAACTGTATTTGTAGTCCTGGCTTTATTTTTCGGGCTTGTGATTATTGTACCTGTGCTGGGATTGCTGGATATATGGGTCAATCTAAGAAGGCTTAAAAGGGCGTGAAATGGAAACTAGTTTAGGAGGAAAACTTGAAAGTAATACTTAAGAAATACCAGGAAAACCTGGGCGATGTCGGAGACGTGGTTAAGGTAAAGGATGGTTATGCAAAGAATTATCTAATCCCCAATGATATTGCCGTAGAGGCAAGCAAGGGGAATTTAAAGCAGATGGAACTGGTTAAGAAATCACTGCAGAAGATTGAGGCAAAGAACATAGAAGAGGCCAAGAAGGTAGCTGAGAAGATAAAGGATTTGGAGATCACCTTTAAGGTAAAAACCAGTGAGGAAGGAAAACTTTATGGCTCCATTACCAATAAGGATATAGCTGAAAGGATCGCTGAAGAGCGCAATATTGATGTGGATAAGAAAAAGATTGCTTTAGAGGAACACTTAAAAGAAGTAGGCTCCTATGATGTAGAGATTAAGCTTTACAAGGATGTCAGGAGCATAGTAAAGGTTAACCTGGAAGGGGAAGAGGAGCCCAAAGCCCCTGAAGAAGAAGTAGAAGAAGAAGAAAAAAAAGAACAGGATAATGGATAACAACAAAAGAGGTAGACAGCTTTCACCAATTGATACCTCCAAACTGGAAAGGATACCTCCCTATAATATAGAAGCCGAAGAGTCGCTCCTGGGGGCCATGCTGGTTTCCCGGGAGGCTATAGCTGAAACCCTGGAAATTGTAATACCCAATTCTTTCTACCGGAAAACCAACCAGGTAATATATGAGGGGATACTGGACCTGTATACCAAGGGTGAGCCGGTTGACCCCATAACCCTGGCAGATCACCTGGAAAAGAAGGGCAAGCTGGAAGAGGTAGGGGGAAAGACTTTCATACATTCCCTGATAAGCAATATCCCCCTTGCTTCCAATGCTTCCTATTATGCGCAGATTGTAAACCACAACCATATATTGAGGCGGCTGATATATGCTGCTACAGAGATTGCTACCATGGGTTATGAGGTTCCTGATGACCTCTCCAGTGTCATTGACAAGGCCCAGCAGCTTATATTCTCCGTATACCAGGATTACAACCAGGGCAGTGACAGCAGCAGAATTGCACCCATGAAGGAAATTCTTTCCGAGGTTTATGAGCAGGTTGAAAACCTTTATGAAAACAAGTCGGATGTTATAGGCATTCCTACCGGCTTTATTGATATTGATAAAAAGACATCCGGGCTGCAGAAGTCTGACCTTATAGTGGTAGCTGCCAGGCCGGGCATGGGCAAAACTTCTTTTGCCCTGTGTGTGGCTAAAAATGTGGCCATGGACCAGAAACAGCCGGTAGCTATCTTTTCTTTGGAGATGTCCAAGCACCAGATTGCCCAGAGGCTTATCTGTGCCGAAGCGAGGATAGATCTGCACCGCTTAAGGTCGGGAAACCTGAGGGATGATGAATGGCCCAAGCTTGCCCGCTCTATTGAAAAACTGGCTGAAAGCAACCTTTACATTGATGATACGGCTTTCCTTACGGTGATGGACT
Organism: Actinomycetota bacterium; assembly: GCA_051744345.1. GTDB lineage: Bacteria > Actinomycetota > Humimicrobiia > Humimicrobiales > Humimicrobiaceae > Halolacustris. The sequence continues at coordinate 27,392 of JBNJCW010000009.1, read as the reverse complement.
TAAGGTCCAGGGCGAGGATGCTGACAAGCACCCACGGGATAAAGCTTTTAATTGTTGATTACCTTCAGCTTATGTCTTCAGGTTTCAATTACAGGGATAACCGGGTGCTGGAGATAACAGAGATATCCCGGAATCTTAAAGGGATTGCCAAGGAATTGGATATACCGGTTATTGCCGTGTCCCAGCTTTCAAGGGAAGTGGAAAAGAGGGAAAGGAAAAGGCCGATTTTGGCAGACCTGCGGGAATCAGGAGCCATAGAGCAGGATGCAGACCTGGTTATGTTTATATACAGGGATGAATACTATGATGAGAACACCAAGGATCAGGGCATAGCTGAGCTTAATATAGCCAAACACCGGAATGGGCCTACTGCAAAGATTAACCTCAACTTTTACAAGGAATATGCGCTTTTCAGGAATTTAAGCAAGGTAAATGAAAACAAATAGGAGTGTAAAATGCCAAGCATAGCAATAGTGGGTACCCAATGGGGTGATGAAGGAAAAGGCAGGATAACCGATCTGCTTGCCCGCAGGATGGATTTTGTGGTGAGGTTTCAGGGAGGTGACAATGCAGGGCATACGGTGGTATTAAAGGATGAAGAGTTTAAACTGCACCTGATACCCTCAGGCATTCTCTATCCTGATATTACCTGTGTGATAGGCAGTGGCGTGGTTATAAATCCCCTGGTTTTAATAGAGGAGATAGAAGAGCTTAAATCAAGGGGCGTAAGCGCAAAAAACCTTAGAATCAGCTGCAACGCGCACCTTATAATGCCTTACCATATAATGCTTGACAGGGCAGCTGAAAACAGGCTGGGAAAATCAAAGATAGGCACCACCCATAAGGGGATTGGGCCTGTTTATTCGGATAAGGCAGCAAGGGTAGGCATAAGGGCCCAGGATCTTTTGGATACCAAAATATTTAGGACCAAGCTGGAAGAGGCATTGAAAATGAAGAACCCCATCCTAACCAGGGTATATGAGCTGGAGCCTCTTGATCTTGAAAAGGTTTACCGGGATTACTGCGGATATGCGGATAAAATAGGCAAATATATAACCGATACCTCGCTGCTTATAAATCAGGCCTTGGATGACAACCGGAAGGTGCTCTTTGAGGGAGCGCAAGGGACCATGCTGGATATTGATTACGGCACCTATCCCTTCGTTACTTCTTCTTCAACCGTTGCCGGCGGGGCTTATGCAGGTGCAGGGGTCGGGCCGGGAAGGATAGACGAGGTTCTGGGGGTGGCCAAGGCTTATACCACCAGGGTTGGTTCCGGACCGTTTCCCACCGAAAACGTAAGCAGGGTTGGCGATTTTTTAAGAGAGAAGGGCCATGAATACGGGACCACTACCGGAAGGCCCAGAAGGTGCGGCTGGCTGGATACGGTGGTCCTAGGTTATTCTGCTATGCTCAACCAGCTGGACAGCATTGCCCTGACCAAGCTGGATGTGTTAACCGGCCTGGATAAAATCAAATTATGTACCGGATACAGGTACAAAGGAAAGATTTACACCCATCTGCCCACTCACCAGACCATAATGCATAAGTGTGAGCCGGTTTACGAGACCCTTGACTGCTGGAAGGAAGAGCTGGGCTCTATAAAGGATTTTAATGAGCTTCCGGAGACAGCAAAAAGGTATATATCCCGCATAGAAGAACTGGTAAAGGTTCCGGTATCCATGGTAAGCGTCGGTGCGGAAAGAAGCCAGATTATAATAAGGGATGACAATTTTAAAAGCCAGGCATTCGACCTTGGCTTTACAGCAATAATTTAGATAGGAGAGGGCATGAAGGTTTTGGTAATAGGAAGCGGCGGCAGGGAGCACTGCCTGGCCTGGAAGATATCCAAAAGCAGCATGGTTGAGAAGGTTTTTGCTGCCCCGGGAAATGCAGGAATGTGCGATGTTGCCCGGTGTGTGGATATTGGCAGCCAGGACTTTCCCGCACTGACAGATTTTGCAGAAAGCGAGGATATAGGCTTGACCGTGGTGGGCCCGGAAGCCCCACTGGTGGGGGGAATTGCCGATTATTTTAACCTCAAGGGGCTTAAGGTTTTTGGGCCCGGCAGGGATGCGGCCCGGCTGGAAGGGAGCAAGGTATTTACCAAGAGGCTGTCTAAAAAGTACGGCATTCCATCTGCAGAAGGCTTAGAATTTTCAGAAAAAGAATATGCGGAAGCAAAAAAATACATTGATCGGCTTGGCAAAAGTGATTACCCCAGGGTGCTGAAGGCTGACGGCCTTGCTGCCGGCAAGGGGGTTATCATAGCTAACAGCCGGGAGGAAGCCCTGGCCTGCCTGGAAAATTTTTTTGTAGTAAAAAAATTTGGGGATTCTGCAAAACGCATAATCATTGAAGATTTCCTTGAGGGATACGAGGTATCCCTTTTATGCCTTTATGACGGAAATTCAGTACTGGCCATGGACCTGGCACAGGATTACAAGAGGATTTATGATAAAGATATGGGCCCGAACACAGGGGGCATGGGAAGCTACAGCCCGGTACCCTTTGTATCCGAGGACCTTAAGCAGAAAATATTGGATGATATTATTTATCCTACCTGCCGGGGACTGAAGGCCGAAGGCATAGATTACCGGGGAGTTCTTTATGCCGGACTTATGGTTTGTGGAGAAAAACCATATCTCCTTGAATACAACTGCAGGTTTGGGGATCCCGAAACACAGGCAATCCTTCCCAGGCTTGAAGATGATTTAATGCCCTACCTTATAGACTGTACCCAACAAACCCTGGATGGAAAAAGCATGTCCTGGGAAAAGAGCAAGGGTGTGTGTGTGATAACCGCTTCCAGGGGCTATCCCCAGAGCTCTTCAAAGGGAGACATCATAGAAGGCCTTCAGAATTTCAAAACAGATGATGATATCCTTATTTTCCATGCGGGCACAAAAAAAGATCAGGGGAGGCTGGTTACCGATGGAGGCAGGGTATTGGGAGTGGTCGGCAAGGCGGAGAGTTTCAAATCTGCAAGGGAAAAGGTTTATGCGGCCATGGATAAGATAAATTTCAGCGGTATGCAGTACCGTAAAGATATTGCACTGAGAGTAGAGGAGGATGAATAATGAACCAGGATATCAAAAAAGTAGCCATTGTTATGGGGAGCTCATCTGATGAAGAGGTAATGAAACCGGCAGCCAATATACTTAAAAAATTTGGAGTAGGCTATGACCTTTTCATACTTTCTGCCCACCGTATGCCCCACAAGACAGCAGAGTTTGCCGCCGGCGCAGAAAAAAAGGGGTATGAAATTATAATTGCAGGGGCTGGAAAAGCTGCACATCTGCCGGGAGTTATTGCCTCACAGACAACACTGCCTGTAATTGGGGTTCCGGTCAGAACTTCGGATCTGGGAGGGCTTGATTCGCTGCTTTCCATAGTTCAGATGCCTTCCGGTGTTCCTGTGGCTACTGTAGCCATAAACGGGTCCAAGAATGCAGCCCTTCTTGCTGTCCAGATATTATCTGTAAAGGACCAGAAACTGAAGAAGCAGTATACCCAGTACAAACTCGATCTTGAGACCTGAGATTTATTAAAAAAATATTAAAAATTTTACACTTTGCTGATTTCCTGCTGTTTTTCTGATATCATTTTTTCTTGAAATTTCCTTACGGCAAAAAACAGGAGAAAATGGAAGATAACATAAAGATTAAATCCAAGGATTTTGGGTTCTATTACGGCAAAAACAAGGTGCTCTCTGACATAAATATTGATATACAGAAAAACACCATTACCGCCATAATCGGTCCCTCCGGCTGCGGTAAATCTACTTTCTTGAGGGCTTTTAACCGCATGAATGATCTGTTGCTTAGCACAAGCATTGAGGGAGAGGTAAGCATAGACGGGCAAAATATTTACAGCAGCAGCGTGGATGTGGTCGAGCTGAGAAAAAGGGTGGGAATGGTTTTCCAGAGGCCCAACCCTTTCCCCAGGACCATATATGACAATGTGGCCTACGGGCCCAGGCTGCATGGCCGCCGCAGCAGGCATGAACTGGATATGATTGTGGAGGGCAGTTTGAAGAAAGCGGCATTGTGGGACGAAGTTAAACATAAGCTAAAAAGCAATGCCCTGGAGCTGTCCGGGGGACAGCAGCAGAGGCTCTGCATCGCCCGGGTGCTGGCTGTAGACTCTGAAATAATACTGATGGATGAGCCGGCTTCAGCCCTGGATCCAATATCTACCCAGAAAATAGAAGACCTAATAGATGAGCTTAAAAAAAATTACACAATAGTTATAGTCACCCACAATATGCAGCAGGCAGCAAGGGTTTCCCAGAAAACAGCATTCTTGCTTACCGAAGAAATCGGCAGGCCGGCAACCCTTATTGAGTACGGGGATACGAACCGCATATTTACCAATCCAACCGATAAGCGGACCGAAAACTATATCACCGGAAGGTTCGGCTAATTTGGAGCCAAAAATTAATATCGGATTCTTTGACATCTCATATCCAATAAAATATAATACCTCAATTAAATAAAAGCATAATCTGGGAGCAGTAATTAAATGAAGCAGTACCGTCTTACCAAAGAAGGCTACGACATGCTGGTAAATGAACTTGATGACCTGGTCAAGAACAAGAGAAAAGAAGTGGCTTCAAGGCTGAAAGAAGCAAAAAATTCCGGCGGAGATTTAAGCGAGAATTCAGAATATGAGTATGCCAAAAACGAGCAGGCCTTTGTGGAGGGCAGGATTGAGCAAATAAACGAGATACTTGCTAACCATACAATAGTAGATGACAGGGGAGGCGGGACGCAGGTAAAGATAGGTTCGACGGTGGTAGTAAAGGACCTTGAGGCTGGAAAAGAAAAGAAGTTTAAAGTGGTAAGCTCCATTGAATCTGACCCTGAAAAGAATAAGATCTCTGATGAGTCTCCTATTGGAAATTCACTCCTCAATAAGAAAGTAGGAGACGAGGTAGTTGTAAAGGCCCCTCAGAATAAAAAGAGATTTAAGATTTTAGAAATAAGCTGATTTATTATCCTAAACCCGGTGGTAATATGCAAGACAAGGATCAGGAATATTTGCTGGAAACAGAAAAACCCCTAAGTGAGCCTTTAAAAATTAAGCTGGAGAAAATAAAGGAGTTAAGAAGCAGGGGTAAATCCCTGTATGATGGAGGGTTTGTGCCTGAGGCAAAGGTTGCCGGCTTGAGAAAGGAATACGGTAATTTAGGGCAGGGAGAAAAAACTGACAAAAAATTTAAGATTGCCGGGAGGATAATAATATTCAGGAAACACGGCAAGGCAACCTTCTGCGACCTGATGGATTCTACCGGCAAGCTTCAGCTTTATCTAAGCCTTAAGGTGGTTGGCCAAAAACGTTATGAGGAGTTTAATGAGCTGGATATCGGAGACTGGGTGGGAGTAGAGGGACATCTGTTTAAAACCAGGACCGGTGAGCTCTCTTTAAGCATTCAGGATTTTAAGCTGCTTTCAAAATCGGTAAGGATTTTACCGGAAAAATGGCATGGCTTAAAGGATAAGGAGCTCAGGTACAGGCAGAGGTATCTTGACTTTCTGGTTAACCCGGACGTTCGCGAGGTCTTTAAAAAAAGGATGCTTATTGTAGATAAAATAAGGGAGTTTTTAAAGGCCAGGGGATTTTATGAAGTGGAAACTCCCATGCTGCAGATAGTTCCGGGGGGAGCAACTGCCCGCCCTTTTATAACCCATCATAACGCTCTGGACATGGACCTTTATTTGAGGATAGCACCGGAGCTTTACCTGAAGAAGCTCATAGTAGCAGGGTTTGAAAAGATTTTTGAAATAAACCGCAATTTCAGAAATGAAGGAATATCCTACAAACATAATCCGGAGTTTACCATGCTGGAGTTCTACCAGGCTTATTCTGATTACAAAAAACTTATGGGCTTTACCCAGGAGCTAATAAAATTTGCGGCAAGTGAAGCCCTGGGAAGCCTGGATATAAGCTACAGGGGCCATGACATAAGCCTTGGGGGAGACTGGAAAAAGATGTCCATGATAGATTCAATCAAGGAGGTTGGCAGCCTGGAGGTAAGTTTTGATATGGAGATAAGCAGCCTTGGGTCTGTAGCCCGGGATCTGGGCATTGAGGTAGGCAAAGATTCTGGCAAGGGCAAGATAATAAATGAGATATTTGAGGCAGTGGTGGAGCCAGAGCTTATCCAGCCTACCTTTATAACCGATTTTCCCCTGGAGATATCACCTCTGGCCAAGAGACATCCCGGGAACCCTAACCTGGTAGAAAGGTTTGAGCTGTTTATCGGGGGAGAAGAGATTGCCAATGCCTTTAGCGAGCTTACTGACCCGGCAGAGCAGCTGGCCAGATTCAAAAAACAGATAAAAAGCAGTGACGAGGAAGAAAGGCTGGCCGGCAAGATTGACATAGATTTCATAAAAGCCCTGGAATATGGAATGCCCCCTACGGGCGGGGAAGGTATTGGCATAGACAGGTTAATCATGGTTCTTACCGGTTCCGAGTCAATAAAGGATGTACTTCTTTTCCCCCTTATGAAGCCTGAAGGCTAGAAACGGCCAAGTTAATATTTAAAATAAAAGATGATATAATCTGATTGGTGATGCTATTATGACATGTGATTTTTGCGGGCAAAACAAAGCCAGTGTTCATTTAATCAAAATAGTTGATGATGAAGTTGAGCGGATTAAGTTATGCGCACAATGCGCAAAACATGTATCCATGGGTTCCGATAATGAGATACTGGAGGGAATTGCGGAGCTGATGGTTAAGATGTTTGAAGGCAGAAACAGTGATTCCAAAAAAGAATTGCGGGCCGGCCATGATAGTGAGGATAAGAAAAAATGCTATAACTGCGGGATAAGCCTAAGAACCATAAAGAAGAAGGGGAAGGTAGGCTGTCCTGAATGTTACAGCGAGTTTGCCGATATACTGCTTCCCCTGCTGGAAACGATACATGGAAGCACGGAATACAAGGGGAAGGTTCCCCTAAATTCAAGCTTTAAGTTCAAGGTTGAAAAGAAGATAAGGGATCTCAAATGGCGGCTGGAAGAAGCAGTGATAGTAGAAAATTTTGAAGAGGCTGCAAAGTTGAGGGACAGGATTAAAAGGCTGCAAAAAAGGCTATATGTAAAGAGCGGAAAATGAAGGGACTAAAAACATATTTTAAGGAAAAGAAACAGCTGTCTGCTGAGGGGCCGATAATATATACAAGGGTAAGCATATCCAGGAATATTGCCGGTTACCGGTTTGAGATTACAAACAGCCAGCAGAACAGGCGCAAGATTCTGTCCCTGGTAAAGGAGGTTGCCTCCGGCATTGGGGAGCTGGATGATTTTGGCTTCTATAATCTTGGCAGGATGGGAGGCTTGAAGCGGAATCTTTTGGTAGAGGAGAATATTATAAGCGAACCTATGTTAGAGAAAGCAGGCAGCAGGGGGGTTATGGTTAAGCTGGAGAAGGGCAAGAATAATATAATAACTTCCATAATGATAAATGAAGAAGATCACCTCAAGATTCAGGGGGTAACTGCAGGCCTGGGCATAAGAGAGGTGTTTGGAAGGGTATCGGGTATTGAAAAAAAGCTTGAGCAAAAGCTCAACTTTGCCTTTGACCGCAATCTTGGGTACCTTACCTCAAGCCCTACGCTGGTAGGTTCGGGCCTTGAGGTATCAGTTATGGCTCATCTGCCTGCACTGGTGATGAGTTTTAACATAAATGACCTTATAAAAAATCTGAACAAGCTTAATTGTACCCTGCAAGGATACCATATTCAGGATTCTGAAGTGCTGGGCAATATGTTTCTGGTCTCCAAGGAAAGTTCCCTGGAGAGAAATGATATTGACACGGTTGAAGAAATGGAAGCAATCTGTTTAAATATCATTGACCAGGAAAAACAGCAGGCGGCAGTTTTGAAAAAAGAAAAGCCTGTAAGCGCGGTGGATAATATAGGCCGTTCCTACGGGGTTGTAAAACATGCCAGGCTGCTGTCTTTTGAGGAAGCCATAGAGCTTCTGTCTATGCTTAAGCTTGGGCAGGAGATGGAAATTCTGGATGATTTGAAGAAATTTGATTTTTACTATTTAATCAATATAATTGGTAATTCGTATATAAGGAGCTATTTTACGGACAAGGATGCTGCAGTTGACGAAGTAGACCGTATACGGGCCAATATACTGAGGAAAGAAATTTTTATAAGGGAATGATGAAATATGTTTGAAAGATTTACAGAGAGGGCAAGGAAAGTTGTAGTCAGAGCCCAGGATGAAGCTAGATTCTTAAAGCAAAATTACATAGGGACAGAACACCTTTTGCTGGGGTTAATTGATGAAAAAGAGGGAATAGCATGCAAGGTTTTGGAAAGCCTCAATGCTACGCCTTCAGATATAAGGGATGCGGTAAACCAATCGGTTAAAGAAGGTACCTCTGAATCATATGAGCATATACCTTTTACCCCCAGGGCAAAGAAGGTTCTGGAGCTTTCTTTGAGGGAAGCATTGCAGATGGGCCATAATTATATTGGCACCGAGCATATACTGCTGGGCCTGTTAAGGGAAGGGGAAGGTGTTGCTGCCAGAGTGCTAAACAGCATGGGCATAGACATGGATGCGGTTAAGGTAAAGGTAAAAGAGATCCTTAACAAGTACCCGTTCTATTCCCAGAATCAGAACAGCCAGTCTTCCAGCAAGACTTCCAAAAAAGTGCTAAAGATTTTAAACCAGTACGGAAAAGACTTGACCTTGCTGGCCCAGGAGGGCAAACTGGATCCTGTAATCGGCAGAAAGAAAGAAATAGAAAGGCTTATGCAGATACTTTCCAGGAGGACAAAGAACAACCCCATACTCATAGGGGCAGCCGGAGTGGGAAAGACAGCCATTGTTGAAGGGCTTGCCCAACAGATAATCTCGCAGTCTGTCCCTGCCAACCTGCAGAATAAAAAAATATTTACCCTTGATTTAGGTTCGCTGGTTGCCGGCTCACGGTATCGTGGTGATTTTGAGGAGAGGCTCAAAAAAGTCCTGGCTGAAATCAAGGAAGATGGAGATGTAATACTTTTCATAGATGAGGTCCATACCCTGGTAGGGGCCGGGGCAGCCGAGGGGGCCATAGATGCAGCCAGCATACTCAAGCCAATGCTTGCCAGGGGAGAGATACAGACTATTGGAGCTACCACCAATAGTGAATACAGGAAGTATGTGGAAAAAGATAAGGCCCTGGAAAGAAGGTTCCAGCCCATATTTGTGGATGAGCCTACGGTGTTTGAGACCATAGAGATCCTTAAGGGTTTGAAGAAAAGATATGAGTCTTTCCATAATATAACCATAACCGATAATGCAATTACCTCGGCGGCAAAGCTGTCCCACAGGTATATATCAGACCGATACCTCCCGGATAAAGCCATAGATTTGATAGATGAGGCGGCATCCAGGGTGAGGATTAGAACCCTGGTTACCCCCGAGGATATCAAGGAGCTGAACGGCAATATCAAAAAGGTTGTTACCGAAAAAGAAGATGCCATAGGTTCACAGGATTTCGAGAGGGCTGCACAGTTGAGGGATAAGGAAAAACAGATGATTAAGGAAAAAAGGGATGCCGAAGAAAGGAACAAGAGGCTGAGCGGCACCAAGAAGGAATCAGTTGATGAAAATGAAATAGCCGAGGTTCTTTCCAGCTGGACAGGGGTCCCTGTTTACAAGCTTACTTCTTCTGAATCCGCAAAACTGCTTAATATGGAAAAAGACCTCCATAAGAGAGTGGTAGGGCAGGATGAGGCCATAAAAACTGTGTCCAGGGCCATAAGGAGAACCAGGTCAGGCCTTAAAGATCCCAAAAGGCCGATAGGCTCGTTTATGTTTTTGGGTCCTTCCGGGGTGGGCAAAACCGAGCTTGCCAAGACCATAGCGGAATTTCTGTTTGACAGGGAAGAGGCCCTTATACAGATTGATATGTCTGAATACATGGAAAAGCATTCGGTTTCCAAGCTTGTGGGCTCACCGCCCGGTTATGTTGGCTATGACGAGGGCGGCCAGCTTACTGAAGCAATAAGGAGAAGGCCGTACAGCGTTATATTGCTGGACGAGATAGAAAAGGCCCATCCGGATGTGTTTAATATACTGCTTCAAATATTTGAGGACGGCCATCTTACCGACTCCCAGGGCAGGAGGGTGGATTTCAAGAATACAGTTATAATAATGACTTCTAATTTGGGGGCCAGGGAAATACAGAAAAACACCCCTCTGGGCTTCAAGACCTCGGATAACCGGCAGCTGTCCTATAATGAGATTAAAAGCAAGGTTACCAGTGAGCTTAAGGAAGCATTCAGGCCCGAGTTCTTAAACAGGGTGGATGAGGTTATAGTATTCCATAAGCTGGAAAAAGAGCAGATTTACTGCATTATTGATTTGATGATATCAAGGGTTGCCCAGCAACTTGAGCTTCAGGGGATAATGATAGAGATAGATAAAAGCGCAAAAGACCTTCTGATGTCCAAGGGCTATGATGAGAAAATGGGAGCCAGGCCAATGAGAAGATGCATACAGAACCAGATCGAAGACCCGCTTTCTGAAAAGATTATAAATGGAGAGGTAAAGAGCGGCCAGGCAATAAGGGTTAGCGCAGAGGACGGGCAGATGGTCTTTGATATAAAAAAGGTTAACGGAAGCATGTTAAAAGTCTAAACGGTTACCATGTAAGTAATGAAGGAAAAAGAAGATAAGTTATTATTGGAAAGCCTCAAAAGGGTAGCACCCGGAACCATCTTGAGGACAGGGATTGAATATATACTGCAGGGCAAAACAGGAGGCCTGGTTGCAGTTGGAGATTCAGACGAAGTTTTAAAGCTGGTAAACGGCGGTTTTTATATAGGCTGTGCCTTTACTCCCGCCAAATTATACGAGCTTGCCAAGATGGACGGGGCCATAATACTCAGCTCTGATGCGGGGAAGATACTTTACGCCAATACCCATCTTTTTCCTGATCCGGAAATCGAGACCCTGGAAACCGGAACCAGGCACCGCACAGCAGAGAGGGTAGCGAAACAGACCGGGAATCTGGTAATATCCATTTCCCAGAAAAGGGATATAGTAACCCTTTATATCAACCATATAAAGTATATGCTTGAAGAGCCCAGGGTGGTACTTTCCAAAGCCAACCAGGCGCTGCAGACTTTGGAGAAATACAAAAAAGGCCTCGATCAGCTGACCTTTAACCTCACTGTCAGGGAGCTTGAGGACCTGGTTACCCTTTTTGACGCGGTAAGTGTACTGCAGCGGTCTGCCATAGTCCAGAAAACAGAGAAAGAGGTTAGGAAATACATATATGAGCTGGGAACTGACGGCAGGCTGTTAAGAATGCAGGTAGAAGAGCTGATGGCCAATGTGGTAGATGACAGCATAAAGATTATAAAGGATTATGCGCATGCCAAAAAGGAAGAAACCGCTTCAGAGATAAAAGATAAGATAAACGGCCTTTCTGCTGATGAGCTGCTTGATTTGGAAAAGATAGCCAAAATAATAGGTTATGATGTGGAAGGTAATCTGAGGGAGGTTTCGGTCCATTCCAGGGGGATAAGGGTAGTAACCGAAGCCAGGAGGCTTCCCCAGACAGTTATAAATAACCTCATTGAAAGATTTGGGAACTTAAGCAATATCATGTCTGCGAGCATTGAGGACCTGACCGAGGTGAGCGGTATGGGCAAGGTAAGGGCCAAATCCCTTTACGACAAACTTAAGAAGTTCTCAGAATATTACTTATACAATGAGCCATATAATCTTAGAGGAGGGGTAGTACAAAGGCTTAAATTATGATATAAACATGTTTATTTATTCATTGGATTAAGACTATATATGAACATTGCCATTATCACTGCCGCCGGAAAAGGAACCAGGCTCAAGAGTAATATAAGCAAACAGTTTTTAAGCCTTTACGGAAAGCCCATACTGGCCCATACCCTAGATACCTTCCAAAAAGCCTCTGCCATAGACCAGATATATGTAGTGGTGTCCAAAAATTATTATGATTTCTGCACCAAAGAGATTATAAAAAAATACGGTTACCAAAAAATCAAAAAAGTTGTATTTGGAGGAAAAACAAGGCAGCAGTCCGTCTATAATGCCCTGGTGAAGCTGCCCTCTGAGACTGAAGTTGTGGCTGTCCATGATGGGGTGAGGCCTCTGGTAACCGCTGAGGAGGTTGGCGGGATTGTATCAGAACTTTTGGCAGAAAACAAAAAAGATAAACGCATAAAGGGGATGATAATGGCTGCCCCTGCCTATGAAACCATAAAGAAGGTTGAAAAGGATGGCGTGATTGATAAAACCATACAGAGGGATTTGGTCTGGCATGCCCAGACTCCCCAGGTATTTTTTTACCCGGTTATCATGGAAGCCCACCAAAAAGCAAAGAGCAGGGGATTTCTGGGCACCGATGATGCCAGCCTGGTAGAGATGCTGGGATACAAGGTTAAGATATTCAGGGGAAGGCATGAGAACATAAAGATTACCAGCCCTATGGATCTATTTCTTGCTGAGCTGATAATGAGGGAGAAAAAATAAATAAAAGATGGGAGGAGCGTTTGAGGATAGGAATAGGTTATGATGTCCACCGGCTGACAGGAGGCAGAAAGCTCATGCTGGGGGGCGTAGAAATTGGGTATCATCTGGGGCTGGCCGGCCATTCGGACGCTGATGTTCTGCTCCATGCCATAATGGATGCCATGCTGGGAGCAGCGGGGCTTGAGGATATCGGGGTATATTTCCCTGATACGGATAATAACTATAAAGGCATATCCAGCTTAAAGCTCCTTAAAAAAGTAGCCGGGATTATAGGAAAAGAAGGCAGGAAAGTGGTGAATATAGATTCAGTGATAATTGCCCAGGAACCAAAGGTTTCCCCCTATACAGGGCAGATGAAGGAAAAAATTGCTGCCGCGCTTGATATATTGCCCCAACAGGTGGGCATTAAGGCCACTACCACTGAAAAACTTGGATTCCCGGGCAGGGGGGAAGGTATTGCGGCCCAAAGTGTGGTTTTGTTAGAATAGGCAACGATAAACAATTTAAGGGAGAAGATATGGCAATTCGCATGAGGTTTGCGCCGTCTCCCACCGGAGGGCTGCATATAGGAACGGCAAGGACAGCCCTTTTTAACTGGCTGGCAGCCAGGAGCATGGATGGCGAGCTGATATTAAGGATAGAAGATACAGACATAAAAAGGTCCGAGAAGGTATTTGAGGAATCCATAGTAGGGGACCTTAAGTGGTTAAAAATTGACTGGGACGCCTTTTACAGGCAGAGCGAAAGGCTGAAGCTTTACTCTGATTATGCTCAGCGCCTGTTGGAGAGCGGGGCTGCATACAGGTGTTTCTGCTCTCCGGAAAGGCTCAAAGAGCTAAAGGAGGCCCAGTATGCGGCTGGACAGGATTCCCGTTATGATAACCGCTGCAGGAACCTTTCTCCGGAAGAGATAGATGAAAAGCTCCGGGAAGGCAGGGGCTTTGCCATAAGGTTTAAGGTGCCCCCTAAAAAAGAGATTGTGTTCGATGACCTAATCAGGGACAAAATAAGTTTTCAGACCGCTGTTATGGGGGATTTTGTGATTATCAAGTCTGACGGCACCCCTTCCTATAATTTTGCAGTGGTGGTAGATGATGCTGATATGGGGATAAGCCATGTGATAAGGGGGGAAGACCACGTGTCCAATACCGGCCGGCAGATACTGCTGTTTGAAAGCCTGGGCTTAAAGTTGCCTGATTTTGCCCACCTTTCCATGATACTTGGGCCGGACGGGTCAAAGCTCAGCAAGCGACATGGTGCTACCACCATATCCCAGTTCAGGGATATGGGCTATCTCGCGGATGCCATTGGCAATTATCTGTCCATGCTTTCCTGGTCGCCGCCCCGAGAAGAAGAAATATTTACCATTGAACAAGCAGCCGGCAATTTCAGCTTATCCGGCGTGAGCAAAAGCCCGGCCATATTTGATACAGATAAGCTTAACTGGATTAACGGCAACCATATAAGGAGGCTGAGTTCCGCTAAGCTTTTGGAGCTTGCGGTCCCGTTTCTATCTAAAAAGGGGGTAATCGGGAAGGGAGAAATCAAGGACCCCCGGAGCAAGGCTAAAATTAAAAAGGCAGTAGAGGCTTACCAAAACAAAATCAAGTCCTTATCAGAGCTGGGGGATTTGCTGGGGGGATTGTTCGAAGAGAAGATAGAGGAATTTGAAAAAGAGGCAGTGGATATCCTCTCAAAGGATAGCTCGGCTAAGGTAGTGGAGCTGTTTTTGGCGGAGATGGAAAAAAGGGCTGAAAAAAAAGATCTATCCGAGCAGGAAGCCGGAGATATCATAAAGGGCATGCAAAACAGGCTGAAATCAGATAAAATAAAGGGCAAGTTGCTGTATATGCCCATAAGGGCATCGGTTACAGGCAAGACGCACGGGCCCGAGCTTCCCAAGATTATAAGTATACTGGGGCCCGGGGCATGTATTGAAAGAATAAAGCAGACCAGGGAGTTTTTAAAAAAAGATGGGGCTGATTAGCGAAATCAGGCAGCAGGTTAAGGCTGCAAGGGAAAGGGATCCGGCTGCGGTAAGTATTTTGGAGATAATATTTACCTATTCCGGCCTTCATGCGGTTGTAAATCACCGCATAGCCCACTGGCTTTACAGGCACAGGATACCATTTATACCCAGATGGCTTTCCCAGGTTAACCGTTTCTTTACAGGAATAGAAATACACCCAGCTGCAAGGATAGGGAAAAGACTTTTCATAGACCATGGCATGGGGGTGGTTATCGGGGAGACTACCCAGATTGGTGATGACGTAACCCTGTACCAGGGAGTGACCCTGGGGGGGACCGGAAAAGAGAAGGGCAAGAGGCATCCCACCATAGGCGACCGTGTGGTAATTTCTGCAGGAGCCAAGGTCCTTGGTTCAATAGATATAGGCAATGATGTAATAATCGGTGCGGGGGCGGTAGTAATAAAACCTGTTCCCGATAACTGTACGGTGGTGGGCATTCCCGGAAAGATTGTAAAGGTTGGGGGAGAGAAAGTGCTCTCAGATCAGTTCCACAGGATGAATCTCCCGGATCCTATAAACGATCTCTTAAGCGACTGTTGCGCGCGGATAGCTTTTCTTGAGCAGGAGCTGAAAAGTTTAAAACAGGGAAAGGATAAGTTAGAAGATGACCAATCTTAAGGTTTACAATACCCTGGCAAAAAGGAAGCAGGATTTTAAGCCCGGTGAAGGCGGCAGGGTTAGCATGTATGTATGCGGGCCAACTGTATACAATTATATATCCATCGGTAATACAAGGCCGGTTATAGTATTTAATATGATAAGAAATTACCTGGAGCATAAGGGCTATAAAGTGGATTATGTGCAGAACATTACCGATATTGAGGATAAAATCATAGAGAAAGCCAAACAGGAAGGCGTCCAGTACCAGGAAATAACCAAAAGGTATATAAACGCTTTTCTGGAGGACCTAAAAAACCTCAAGATCTCGGGATTTAAGGATATGCCGCGGGCCACGGATACCGTACCCCAGATAATAAGGATAATCGAGAGGATAATAGAAAACGGGTATGGTTATGTAGTGGATGGCAATGTTTATTTCGATGTAGGGAAATTCCCGGAGTACGGAAAGCTTTCCGGCCAGAAAATTGACCAGATGAAGAGCCAGGACAGCGGAGAGGGGGGCAAAATAAACAGCATAGATTTTGCCCTGTGGAAAAAAGCAAAACCTGGAGAGCCCAGCTGGGACAGCCCCTGGGGAAGGGGACGGCCTGGATGGCATATTGAGTGCTCGGCAATGTCTACAACCCTGCTGGCCAAAACAATAGACATCCACGGGGGAGGGCTGGATCTGGTTTTTCCCCACCATGAGAATGAGATAGCCCAGTCTGAGGCTGCCTACCCCCATAATGGTAAGTTTGTAAAATACTGGCTGCATAATGGAATGATTGAGGTAAAAGACGAGAAAATGTCCAAGTCCAGCGGGCTTAAGGATGAATGGATACTTAAGAACTGCCTGAGAAAATACAGCCATAACACTATAAAAATGTATATGCTGTCCACCCATTACAGGAGCCCTCTTGAATTCAGCGATGAAAAACTGCAGGAGGCAAAAAGAGCGGTAGACAGGATATCCAATACCTTAAGGAATATGATATTTCTCTCAGCAGAAGGAGAAAAATCAAAGAAAGGTATGGACCAGGAAATAAGCCGGATTTTAAAAGGGGTGGAGGAGGAATTTGTCCTGGCTATGGACGATGATTTTAATTCTGCCAGGGCCCTGGGAGCCATATTTGAAATGGTTAAAAAGATAAATATGATTATACAGGCTCCTGATTTTGCCAGCAGCCCGGAAGCAAGCACCGGCCTGGAATTTGCCTACAAAAAGATACTGGAGCTTGCTGGTGTGCTGGGTTTTGATTTAACTGACGAAATAGAGGAAATAAAAAGCGGGGGCAGGATGGATGCCGCCCAGGTAGAAAAACTGATAGCCGAAAGAAAAAAAGCCAGGAAGGACAGGGACTACCACAAAGCCGACCAAATAAGGCAGATGCTGCTGGAGGAGGGCATCATGCTTGAGGACAGAAAAGAAGGCACAATATGGAAAAACAGGGGAGAGTCTGATGACCTATAACCTGATTGCTGCCAGGAGAACCATAAGGAAGTTTCTACAGAAAGATATTGATAAAAAGATACTCCAAAAACTGGTAAATGCCGCCCGGCTTGCCCCCAGTGCAGCCAATCTGCAGCCCTTGGAATTTGTGGTTGTAGATGACAGGAAGCTGGTCAGCGAGCTATTTCCCCTTACCAGCTGGGCGGGCTATATAAAACCGGAGGGCACTCCCGGAAAAGGGGAGGAGCCGGTTGCCTTTATAGCTTTTGTAATTAATCAAAGGATTGCTACAGAATACTCCAAGGTTGATAGCGGTGCAGCTGCGCAGAACCTTATTCTTGCTGCGCTTGAGGAGGGGATTGGAAGCTGCATAATCGCAGCATGCGATAAGAAAAAGATAGGCCGGCTGATTAATATTCCCGATGACAGAAGAGTTGAATTTGTTATTGCCCTGGGGTACCCTGCGGAGAAGCCCATGGCAGAAGAAGCAGAATCCGGCTCTATTAAATACTACAAGGATGGCCGCGGAATCCTTCATGTGCCCAAAAGGCCGCTTGAAGAGATCCTTTACTTTAACCGGTACTGATTATGGATAGCATCAGAGAGCATATCTATGGAATTAACCCCGTATACCTGGCTTTAACCAGGAATGCAGGCAGCCGGAAAATATACCGGCTTCTGTTGAACAGGGACAGAAAAAAAACAGATAGAATCAACCGGATAAAAGATATTTGCTTAAAGGAGAATATCCAGATTCAGGAATTGGGCAAAAAGGAATTTGAATCTTTTGCCCGGAACAGTTTTAGCGGGGATTTTGAAGCAAGCCAGGGTATTGCCCTGGAAGCCTCCCCCTACAATTATTATGACCTAGATCACTACATTGAATCAGGTTTCTCTCAAAAAAGCTATCTGGTGATGCTTGATGGGGTAACCGATGTAGGGAATTTCGGAGCTATTATAAGGAATTGCAGCGCTTTTGGCGCTGACGGGTTAATAATTGCCAAAAAAAGGAGTGTGCAGGTAACCGGAAGGGTTGACAAGGTATCTGCGGGGGCTCTGGAAGGGGTAAGGGTATTCAGGGTTGCAAACCTGGTTAGAACCATAAAGAACCTGAAGGAATCCAGTTATTGGGTGTATGGCTCAGAATCGGAAAAAGGTAAGGCTGAGGATATTGAAAAGGTTTCACTGGCATTTCCCCTGCTGCTGGTAATGGGAAGCGAGGAGAAGGGCATAAGCAGGCTGGTTGCCCGGAATTGTGATTACCTGGTTAATATCGGCATGAGTGATAATATGGAATCCTTAAATGTATCTGTAGCCAGTGGTATAATCCTTAACAGAGTTTACAGGGAGATTGGAAAATGACTGACCTGGTAATAGTGGACGGCTATAATTTCATATTTAACTTTGTAAAGGCAAAAGGCATGAACAATGAAGCCCTGGCTTTTTACCGGGACCGCCTGATAAATGACCTTGTCTCTTACCACCACCACAAAAAACGCGATATAACGGTAGTCTTTGATGCAAGGCATAGCGATAACCTTGCCAGAAGCAGCCAGTCTTTTGGCCCTGTAAGGGTAATATATTCCCGGAAGGGGGAGACAGCAGACAGCGTGATAGAAAAACTGGCGAAAAATAAAGGGGATTATGATAGGGTCTATGTGGTTACTTCTGATTATATGCAGCAGAAAGTGGTATTTAGGGGAAATATCTACCGCATATCCTCAAGGGAGTTTGGTCTGGAGTTAAATTATTCAAAGATGCAGGTAAAAGAGCAGGTAGATAGAATAAACAGGGGATCCAGGAGTTCATTTTACAGCCTTTCAAAGAGAATAAGCAAAAAGACAATAGATGATTTTATCAGGATTAGGAAGAATTAGCCTTTCAATAGCCCTTATCCTTTCAGCTGCTTTATTTGCTGGCTGCGGGATTCTGTATGAGCCTGAAACAGGAAATGCTCCTCAAACAGGCGAGGATCAGTGCATGGTAGAGTATGTGATTGATGGAGATACGCTGGTAGCAGGGGGACGCAGGGTGAGGCTTTTGGGAATAAATACTCCCGAAGAGGGCCAGTATTTTTATGAAGAATCCAGGCAGGCCTTAATGGTTATGGTTGACGGCAAAGCCATAAGGATGGAGAAAGACATAACTGATAAGGACAGGTATGGAAGGCTTCTTCGCTATATATACCTTGGAGACCTTTTTGTAAACCTGGAAATGGTCAAAAGGGGATTTGCCAATACATACACCTATCCTCCGGATGTTGCCTATCAGGAAATGCTTGTTGAAGCTGAGCGCTATGCCAGGGAGAAAAACCTGGGACTGTGGGCTAAATCGGATTATGGGGGCATAGAGGTAAGCATAAACTATGATGCTCCGGGAGATGACAGGACCAACCTTAACGGGGAGTATGTGGTGCTAAGGAATGTTTCCGGCGAAAGGATAAACCTTGCCGGCTGGACCATAAAAGACATGGCTACCAGTATCTACCGGTTTCCAAATTTTGTATTAGGTGACGGGAAGGAGGTATATATCCACAGCGGAGAAGGCAAGGATTCAGGTAACCGTTTATACTGGGGAAGCAAAACCCCTGTATGGAACAATGATGGGGATACGCTGTACCTAAGGGACAGGGACGGAGCCCTGGTAAGCATATACAGCTATTAATATTTTGACAGATATTTTTAATGGTTATGGGGCCTTGAGGGAGGAGTTTGAAGTTAAGGCATGATTTCAGGCAGGCAGGCGGGAAAATCAGAACCGCCAGGTAATTGACATTTGGATAAAACAGTATAAACTTATAGGAAAAAAGTTAAGCATACCTAAGATTATGGAGAATAAAAAGGAAATTCCTCTCTCATCAGTAAAGCCGGATACAGAGATGACCATAGCGGAGATAACCGGCGGCTACGGAATAAGAAGAAAACTTGCTGATTTAGGGCTGGTACCCGGGACCAAAGTCAGGGTAGTAAACAGAAACATGCTGGGGCCGGTAATACTGGCGGTGAGAAACTACAGGCTAGCGATTGGTCGAGGCATGGCTTCCAAGATAATGGTAAATTAAACCCCCAGCTCCTCTTCAATGAAATGGGTATGTATTTTGCCTTCAATAAACTTCTGGTTTTTAAGTATCTTCTTATAAAATGGTATAGTGGTCTTAATCCCTTCAATGGTAAACTCATCCAGGGCCCTTGATGACCTGGCTATAGCTTCTTTTCTGTCATTTCCCCAGACTATGAGCTTGGCAATCAGCGAGTCATAAAATGGGGATATGGTGTAGTTGGAGTGTATGAAGGTGTCAATCCTTACCCCCGGCCCTCCGGGAAGGTAATAGTCTGTAATCTTTCCCGGGCTGGGGGAAAAGTTATTCTGGGAATCTTCTGCATTTATCCTGAACTCAAGAGCGCAGCCCGAACTGCCGCCCAGATTATGGTTTTTTATACTCTGGCCTGCTGCCAGCCTTATCTGTTCTTTTATCAGGTCAAGGCCGGTTACCATCTCGGTTACCGGATGCTCTACCTGAATCCTGGTGTTTATTTCAATAAAATAGAAGTTATTATTGCTATCCAGCAGAAATTCGATAGTCCCCAGATTCTTATAGCCAATGCTGTGTGCAGCCCTTATGGCTGTATCAGACATTACCCTTCTCTCCCTAGGGGAGAGTACAGAAGCAGGAGCTTCTTCTATCAGTTTCTGATGCCTCCTCTGTATGGAACACTCCCTTTCTCCTGCACAGACTATATTTCCAAAGTTATCTGCAATAATCTGAAACTCAATATGCCTGGGTTTGGGGATGTATTTCTCTATATACACCTCTTCGGTTCCAAAGGATGACCTGGATTCAGAAATGGCAATGGAAAGGAAATTAGCCAGCTCTTCCTGATTATTGCATATCCGCATCCCTTTTCCCCCTCCGCCGTAGGAAGCCTTTATTATAACCGGATAGCCTATACGCCTGCTTATCTTTGCCGCCTGGCGTATGTCTATAACATTACCTATTGAGCCGGGAATAACCGGTATCTTGTTTTGCCTCATAACCTCTATTGCCTTTGATTTGTTTCCGGCAAGCATTATGGCTTCCCTGGGCGGGCCAATGAAGGTTATACCGTTCTGGTTACAGGCCTCAACCAGTGAAGGGTTTTCGGATAAGAACCCGTAGCCTGGATGGAGAGCATCACAGCTGGAAACTTCAGCGG
Source organism: Actinomycetota bacterium (assembly GCA_051744345.1). Taxonomy (GTDB): domain Bacteria; phylum Actinomycetota; class Humimicrobiia; order Humimicrobiales; family Humimicrobiaceae; genus Halolacustris. The sequence goes on along the minus strand of JBNJCW010000009.1, from coordinate 6,589 downwards.
CAGAGATTATATTGTTTATGTTAAGGTAGCTCTTATTTGGCTGGGGAGGCCCTATGCATATGCTCCGGTCGGCAATCTTGGTATGCATGGAATCTCCGTCTGCTGTAGAGTAAACAGCAACGGCTTCGATGCCTAGCTCTTTGCATGCCCTTATAACCCTAATTGCTATCTCCCCCCTGTTGGCAACCAGAATTCTCTTAAACATCCTTTTCCTCTTTTCTGATAAGCATCAGGGTTTGCCCAAACTCAACCGGCTCTTCATTGGCAACAAGTATCTTTTCAATTTCCCCGTCAAGGTCGGAAGTGATTTTATTCATCAATTTCATAGCCTCAATTATACAGAGGGTATCACCTTTCTTTACTTTGTCCCCTTCTTTGACGAAGGGAGGGGCTTCAGGGCTGGATGACCGGTAGAAGGTACCCACGATAGGGGATTTAACCTCTTCTCTGCCAGCGGGCTTCTCTTTTTCTTTTTTTTCAGCAGGGCCGGCAGGTCCCTGCTGGCTTGTTGATTTGTTTATGGAAATTTTTATGCCGTCTACTTCAAAATTTATTTTCTCTATATTGGAGGTTTCAACCAGATCAGTTATTTCCCTGATTTTCTTAATATTAAGTTTCTCAAGGTTTTGGGATAATGCTTCAGTTTTTTTTGCTTCCGGCTTCTTCTCTTTTTTGCCTTTTAAGAAATTCAGGGTTTTTTCCGGAAAGAAACAGTAGCTTAAGATATGCTCCTGGCGGTCTGTAATATCGGCCAGCTCATTTTTGCACTGCATATAGGTATCTGTAGCCTCATGTTTTTGCTCTGCAGCAGCCTGGCTATGTTTAAAAATCAGAGATTTGATTTGCTGGTCTATGTTTCCGGGAGGTTTACCGAAATAGCCGGTTGCAAATTTCTTAATCTCATCAGAGGTTATTTCCCACCTCTGGTCGGATATGATTGTATTCAGTATTGCCTGGCTGGCAATGATCTGCCCTATGGGGGTTGCCAGGGACGGGTTTCCCAGTTCCTTTTTGATTTTGATTATTTCATCGATTACCTGATCCATCTTCTCTATTTCCCCGATTTCTTTAAGCTGCCTGTTTGTGGCATTGATAAGCCATTTAGGCAGAAGGCTCTGGTTTTCCAGTTTAAGTATAAAGCTGTTGGAAAAAAGATCCTGGTTAAGGGAGGGATAAATGTATTTTTTAATATCTTCAAACAGCTTCAGGGCTTCCTGGTAGTTGAGGCTATGGGTAAGGTTTGTTCCCTTTACGCTGTTAATAAAGGTAAATATGGTGGGATTGTAGTCATTGTAAGAGGAGGGTACAAAGCTCAAGTCAATCCCACCACAACCGTGAACACAGGCCTGAAAATAGTTCAGTGTCTGGAGCCCCTTTATATTATATGCACTCAGGTATATCGGTAATTTGATATGTGCGGTTAATTCTTCAAACAGGCGGGCTGAGCTGGAAGGCACCAGGGTTGACTCTACGTCCTTTATGCATATCTCTGTACAGCCCAAATCCTGCAGTTCTTTGGCCTTGCTTATATAAAATGATTCGTCCATATTATGGTCATAGATTATTGTGCCCTGCAGCCCGGCTCCTATTCCGGTTATTTTTTTTACTGTATGCTCCATATCGGCGGTGTCATTTAAAGCATCGTATACCCTGAAGATGTCTATTCCGCTTTTCATGCATTCTTCTATGAAGCGGTCGATTATGTCATGGGAGTACATTTCCATGCCCACCAGATTCCTTGCCCCGATTAAAGCCTGCAGGGACAAGTTGGGAAGGCATCTCTTAATATAGGAACAAATCTGGAAAGGGGATTTATAGAAATGGTTGTCCAGCATCTTCTCAAAGGTAGATCCTCCCAGGACCTCTATCCTGTCAAAGCCCACGGTGCTGTAATGCTCAAGTATGGTATCCAGTACCGCTGTATCTATGGCCTGGGGGTCGGTGTTTTGGAATATATCCCTTAGCGTGATGTCATTTATGGTTATCTTACTCATATTATATTCCCTTTGCTGCTTTATATATATTGGCTGCCAGAAGCAGTTTGACCGCATCCGGTATTATAAAGGGGGCCACACCCAGTTTAAATACGGTAAAGGCAGCCTGGCTGGTGTAGAATAAAAGGTGCAGGTAGCCCAGGAGATAGATACACAGGAGGCCTGCGGCCATTGATAAAAATAATCCCGTTTCTGTCTTTTTTCTCTGGAACAGGTAGCCGGTTACAAGGCTGGCCGCCAAAAAGCCGAGTATGTATCCTGCTGTTGGGCCTGAAAGGGCAAGATAGGCATTCTTAAAGCCTGCAAATACTCCCAGCCCCATAAAGCCCAGCCCCATATAGGTAAGCTGTGAATAGAAAGCCCAGGGAAAACCAAGCATAACTGCTCCCAGGAGCACGGTTAATACCTGGAGGGTTATCGGAACAGGTGTAAAGGGCAGGTAAAAAAAACAGTTAGCGGCAATAACCATCAGAAAAGCAAAACATATGCTAAATATAATTTTTTTTGAAACTTCTATGGTGATTTTTGGTACCAGTTCCATAAGCCTTCTTTCCTTTTTTAGAATTCTGTTTTGGCAAAAGACGTATACCGGGGGTTAAAGTTTCAATAAACAGGGTAAAAATTGAAACTAATAGAAAGGTTGAGCGTCTTTTTAACCAACTGTAAACGGAAAAATGTTCTGGAGGAGTCATGAATTATTTTTTAACTGAAGAACAGCAGATGATTGTGGATATATGCAGGGAGATAACTGAAAAAAAGATAAAGCCGGTCAGAGCCGAGATGGATGAAAATCAGGCTTTTCCTTCAGATATATTGAAAGAGATAGGCGGTTCAGACCTTTTCAGGCTGTTTATTCCGGAAGAGTATGATGGTATGGGAACGGGAATATTTGAGGTATGCCTGGCCACCGAAGAGCTGAGCAGGGGAGACCTTAGCGTGGCTACTTCTTATGCTGCCAGCGGTTTGGGTTTTTTGCCCATACTTATATCCGGCAGCCAGGCACAAAAGGAAAAATACCTGCCCCAGCTTGCTTCGGGAGAGAAGCTTGCGGCATTCGGGCTGACAGAGCCCGAAGCGGGAAGTGATGCCGGAGGTATAAAAACCAGGGCGGTAGCAGAGGGTGATTATTATATACTTAACGGAAGCAAGCAGTGGATAACCAACGGCGGAGAGGCTGACATATACACCATATTTGCCATGACTGATCCCGGCAGGGGGAGCAGGGGAGCAAGCGCCTTTATCCTGGAAAAGGGAATGGAAGGTTTTGAGTTTGGAAAAAAGGAAAACAAGATGGGTATAAGGGCTTCGGCTACCAGGGAACTTATATTCAGCGACTGCAGGGTACCTAGGGAGAACATAATCGGAAGAGAAGGAATGGGGTTTCTGGTTGCCATGAAGACGCTGGACAAGTCAAGGCCTGCGGTGGGGGCCCAGGGAGTAGGGCTGGCCCAGGGCGCGCTTGAGGAAGCCCTCGCTTATTCCAAGATAAGGAAACAGTTTTCAGCTACCATATCTTCTTTCCAGGCAATAAGGCATATGCTTGCCGATATGGCTACCCAGGTTGAAGCAGCAAGGAATCTGGTCTATCATGCGGCAAAGGTGGTGGACAGCGGCCAGAAGGACATATCCAGGGTATCAGCAATGGCCAAGGTTTTTGCCACTGACATGGCCATGCAGGTAACCACCGATGCGGTGCAGATTTTTGGAGGTTACGGCTATATGAAAGAATACCCTGTTGAAAAGATGATGAGGGATGCAAAGATTCTCCAGATATATGAGGGAACCAATCAGATACAGAGGGATGTTATAGCCCTGGATTTGGTAAAAAAAGGATTCTAACCAAGAGGTGATAAAAATTAAAATTGTAGTTTGCATAAAACAGGTGCCCGGTTCCACGGATATAAAGATAGATCCCCAGACCAATACACTGGTCAGGGAGGGCGTGGAAAATATTATCAACCCCTTTGATGCCTATGCACTGGAAGAAGCGGTAAGGCTTAAGGAAAAAATTGAGCATGTGAGCAAAACAATCGCCCTGTCCATGGGTCCGCCGCAGGCTGTACAGATATTAAAAGATGCCCTGTCTGTAGGCATTGATGCGGCAGTATTGCTGTCGGACCGCGCATTTGCAGGTGCCGATACCTGGGCTACCGCAAAAACAATATCGGCTGCGGTCAAAAAAATAGGGGATGTGGGCCTGGTAATATTCGGCAAGCAGACCCTGGACGGAGATACCGGGCAGGTTGGCCCTGAGTTTGCCCAGAAAATGAACATGCCTTTTATTGGATACGTAAGCCGGATTCTGGACCTGGGTAAAAAAAAGATAAGGGCCAAAAGGCTGATGGAGGAAGGGTATGAGACTATAGAAACAGGCCTTCCTGCGGCCATATCAGTGCTGAAGGAGATAAATGAACCCAGGGTTCCTTCGCTCAGGGGAAAGATGAAGGCGTCCAAGGCAGATATCCCTGTATGGGATTGCGGGTTCCTGGGTCTGGACCCTGGAGAAGTTGGGCTCGAGGGGTCCTTTACACAGGTGGTAAAGGTGTTTACCCCCCAGATAAAGCACGAGGTTATGATGCTGGACGGCTCTACGGAAGAGCAGGTAGAAAAACTTTTTGAAAAACTCAAAGAGCTTAATGCAGCACAGGGGGTTTAGGCGGATGAATATAAAGGTATTAAAGGATAAATGCACTGGATGCAAGCTGTGCCAGAAAGCTTGTTTTTATGATGCGGTAGATATGAAAGGAAAGCTGGCATATATAAATGAAAACTGCATCCTCTGCGGTGCTTGCGTTGAGGCATGCAAATTCGATGCAATAGAGATGAAAGAACAGGCCCCGGATATTGATTTTTCTGCCTACAGTGGCGTCATGGTATACCTTGAAACAAGCAAGGGGGGTATATCCGATTCAGGTTTTGAGCTTTTATCCGAGGCATACAAGCTTAAAAATGATCTGGGCACCCCACTTTCTGCGGCGGTTATTGGAAATATCGGAAAGGGAGCGCTCAAAGAAGCATTCAGGTATGGTGCGGACAAGGTTTACGCTGCCAGCAGCAGTGTGTTTGATATCAGTTTTGACGATATCTACAGCAAGGTTCTGGTAAGGCTGATTAAGGAGAAGAAGCCCGAGATTTTCCTTGCGGCTGCTACTCCTTTTGGCCGGACACTGGTACCCAAGGTAGCAGCTATACTTAAAACCGGCCTTACAGCGGATTGTACCAGGCTGAAAATCGATCCTGAATCAAAGCTTTTGAAACAGACAAGGCCTACCTTCGGGGGCAATGTGCTGGCTACCATAGTGTGTAAAAAATCAAGGCCACAGATGGCGACCGTAAGGCCGCATGTGATGGAGAAAAAAGAGGTTAACGGCATTGGGTCGAAAGATATTGAAGAGATAGAAATCAAGGAGGCAGGCTATAGCAGCAGCTACAGGCTGGTAGAAATGGATAAAAAAGTGGACGAGAATATAAACCTGGCTGATTATGAGGTTATTGTTTCAGGGGGAAGAGGTTTGGGACAGAGCAAAAACTTTTCCCTGTTAAAGGATCTGGCTGACCTGCTGGGAGGGGCTTTGGGCGCTTCCAGGGCTGCGGTTGACTCCGGATGGATATCCTATCCCCACCAGGTGGGGCAGACGGGAAAAACGGTTAACCCCAAGATTTATATAGCCTGCGGAATATCCGGGGCCATACAGCATCTGGCGGGGATGCAGACCTCAGATATAATCATAGCCATAAACAAGGATGAGTCTGCCCCTATTTTCAAGGTGGCCAATTACGGTATTGTAGGGGACCTGTTTGAAGTGGTTCCCAAACTTATATCCAGGATTAAAAACGGCAAGCCCCTAATAGATTAAAACCTTTTCTATTTTTTTAAAAAAATAGGCAAAATCATTCCCGGAAGAAAACTTTTGGAATATATTTTCGGCAGTATTGATTATTTGGGCCAGCAGTTTTTCCCTGGATACATCTTTACCCAATATTTTTTTAATGGAGGTTGATTTGGTGCTGTATTGCCCCAAATCCCCGGTATCAAGGTTTACATTAAGGCCTATTCCCAGGTTTATGCATTCATCCTGGGCCTCAGCCAGTATACCCCCCAGTTTCCTGTTTTTGTAATAAATGTCATTGGGCCACTTTATATTAACCTCCAGCTCAAGGGTTTTTTTCAGTGATTCAGCTACTGCATATGCTGAAAGTATGGTAACCTTGGGTAAATTTCTTGAGTCTGTCGGGGCATCAAGGATTAAGGTAAACCATAACCCGCCCGGTGGCGATTTCCATTCCGATTCGAACCTTCCCCTGCCCCTGGTTTGTTTCTCTGCCAGTATGATACTACCCTTTAAGCTCCCTTTATTTTGTAAAGAGAGAGCATAGTTATTCGTAGAATCAATGGAATTTAAGTAGATGATATTTTTGCCGAGTTTTTTAGTTCTGAGCTCTTTTTTATAGGCGCCAATGTCAAATTTTTCCATATTCTTAAAGCTGTATAATATTTAGAAAAGTATACTAAATACCCAGGGATTTAGGAAATTGCCATCGGCTGTATAAATTTTTAGGCAGCAGTACAATGCCGGAAGTTTTCAAATAGAGGA
>JBNJCW010000008.1:0-43250 GCA_051744345.1 Actinomycetota bacterium | reverse complement strand
ACTAAAAATTCTTTTATGAAAATATCATTGATTTTCTTTATATTTCTGGAAGGTTCAAAAGAAAAATCAATATTGGGACCAAACTTTCCCTGTTTTAGAGCGTCCCTTTCCTTGATGGCATCATCTCTTTGAGTCTCTTCCATATTTTCTAAAGCATTAATGCTTATACTTAGAAGAATATCACCATAGTCACCAAACTGTCCCGGATTGGAAGAAACAGTAATGTTTTCCTGGGGAAAGATAAAGGAAAAATTCGCCTGGCTGCTATTAAATAATGTTCTGTTATCTGATGCATGTACAACTTTTTGATTGGAATCCTGTTTAGCCCTACCTTCAATTACGCCCACTGGATCGTAGTCCTGTCCATCCAATGGCTTCTCAGATTTAATAGTTATACAGGAATTCAGAAAAACCAAAGAAGAAACAAGGGTTGCTATAATTATAATGTTAAGAATAACTCTCATATATAAAAATCATTTCATTTTTTTATTCTAATCTTTTTGAATATTTTCTACAAATCCAGGCTTAGCAGACAACCATTTTCTTTCAGCTGCAGGATAGAAGAATAGTATCATAAAAGACAATGCCAATAAAATTAACTCCAGTCTTATAAGGTTCACTATTCCTATTATATCAGCAGCTTTTCCCAGAAATATTATGGTTGCTGCTGCCAGCCCCGAGCTTAAACCAAGGATAAGAGAAGAAGCCAAACTCATGTTTGAAGGAAACAGATCCTGGGCCATCCTTATGCAAACAGGCTGAATAGGTATTAAAAAAAGGCCACCCAATACAAAAAACACTATCCCCAGAAAGACATTAAATTCAAAAATTAAATAAATTAAGGGAATGGATATAAAAAGACCTACCTGTATTACATAACTGCCTCTCTTGTATTTATCTTTTAAAAAACCGGATATAAATCCTCCAGCGCCTCCCAAAGCACCAAAGAAAAATAGCGCTATACCTATATTTATTAACGGAAGGCCTGCATCAGTAAAGTATACAGGCATATAATTTGTGAGGCTTATCCATAATATATAAAGAGAGTAAACAGTAAATACCAGGGATGAAATCATGAATATTTTCTTTGAGTTAAAATTTTGATTATCTGCATAACTTTTTTTCTGGTCTAAAATATGGATTTTATGTTCATCGGATGGTACAAACCTTAGCAGTATTAAGAAAACTATTATCCCGGGTATCATAGCCAGGGGAGTATAAGCCATTCCTATTTTCTGTAAAATAAGTATTACCAGAAGTGACCCCAGAGCACTGCCAAAATTGCCCCCAAAATTAATAAGGGAAGTGCTAAATCCTTTTTTGTTCCCTCCATAATGGCCGGCTATAGCTGCACTTGCTGGATGATAAGACGCTATTCCCAGGTTACCAAAAAATAGGAACACTAGCACAAGCCAGTAATAAGGAGCCACTCCAACCAGACTTAATAAAACAGATGTAACTAGCGGGCCAAAGGCCAAAAATTTTCTCAACCCGTACTTATCTGAAAGATACCCAAAACCAGGAGAAAAAAGACTATTGGCAATAAAGCTGGTAGCACCTAAAAGGCTGACCTGGAAAAGTGATAAATCAAATTTTAACACCAGTATTGGTATAAGGCCAACATAAAAACTCTGGTATATATCTACAATAAAATGGCTTCCGGCAGAAAGGCCTAACTGTAATCTGTTTATTTCTTTTTTTGTTTCCAAATCTTATCCTCAAATGAACATTTTAGATGATATTAGTTATATAAAATAACACAAATAATGCCCTTTTTTCCAGAAAAATATATAATAAGCAGCTTTTTAAGTAGTAGGGTAGGGAAGAATAATAAAGAAAAAGGTTAATTAGAAGAAAGTTTTTAACGACTTTGAATTTTTAATCTACACTAAGACATTCCTGCAGTCCGGATCCATATCTTTAAAAACATGTAATATTAATTAAACCAAATTATTTATCTTAAGATTAAAATTTATTTTTATCTAAAATTTCAATTGATTAATTAAAAAGACGATGGCTTCATGTTTGGCAAGACTTTGTTAACTAACCTTATAATAAGAATTGAAGGGAATAAGAGGTTTTAATTGAAAAATAAACTATTTTATGGTAAAGTTTACATAATATATATTATCGGAAGTTATATTTTAATAGCCCTTACTTTATAAAATTGCAATCAAAACCCTATATTCTTCTTTATGGTCCAGTATTTCCAATATGGATAAACCTCTACCTCGCATCTTCCTATTTGGAAAACTTTTTCTGAATCTTTAGAAATCATGTAACCTTTTCTTAAACCAAACTTTTTTAAAAATTTCACTACTGGTTTTAAAGTTTTATGGTTAATTTTATTCCTAATTTTTACTTCTATGGGTACTTGCTCGTTATCTAATTCCAAGATAATATCCACTTCGTCTTTCTGGGGATCCCTATAAAAAAACCTTGGTTTTAAAAAATTAACAAAATATTGCTCTAACAATAAGCTAAGGTCGACGTTATAATTAAGCGAAATCGAAAAAGCAATATTGGACAGGTATATCTTCTTTAATTTCTTCTCGCTGGTTAATAAATTTGGAGAATAATTATATAATTTCCGAACAAGCATTGCATATTCAAGATAAGAAATATAGTTTGATAACGTCCTATTATCGATTTTAAGGTCATTTGCCATATTTTTATAATCTAAAAGCATACCAGGGTTATTAGCAATAATCTTTAAAAGCCTTAACAGGAGCTCGGGGCTATTTATACTATATATACCTGGCAAATCTTTAAATATCACCCTTTCCAATAGTCCTTCCTTAAAATATTTTTTTTGCATTTCCTCATTCAGTTTTATTGTTTCAATAAAACCTCCGGTTTTAATGTAGTTGTGAAAATTGCTCTTTATTTCTTTTTCAAAAATATTTTCCCTTTCTTTATCAATTCTGACTTCAATAAATTCAAGATATTCATCAAAATCAAGGACTTTTATCTGAAAATCGAAAAATCTTCCTGCCAGGCTTTCACGAGTGTTTTTCATCAGGTTTATTGATGCAGAACCTGATAAAAATATTTTCGTTTCAGGATACATGTCATAAAGTATTTTTACTTTTGATGGCCAATTATTGAGCTTCTGTATTTCATCCAAAAATATATAGGTCCTGGTACTCGTTAATCTGTTTTTTAAAATATTAATCTCATAATTTTTTATGATTTCATTTAGTTCCATCTCTTCTTCATCAAAAGAAAAATATAAAATATGGTATGGGTTAATGCCCTCATTGATAAGCTCGTCAATAATCTGAAACATTAAAGTAGTCTTCCCCACTCTTCTTAAACCGGATAGTATAATCATTTGCCTGGTATTTATATACTTGGATATGCTGTAGAATATTTTTCTGCGTTTCCCCTTTAAATTTTTGTCTACTTCCTTATTCTGCCACCAGGGGTTAAAAATCGTTAAATTATCATTCATTTGCATTGTAATGTAGCTATTATTAAATTACTTTTACATTATATTATAATTATTACTCAAGTTCAATTCTACAGGCAGAATTAGACACTATTGATTTAAAAAAGATAAAGCATAGAATGCCTTAATACTTATTACATGTATATTGTTTCTTTCTTTTGAATTACCTTTCATTTACCTGATGTGATTGTATTATAAATCAAAATTGGTCTTTTAAAACCGATTTTTCTTAATCATTAAATTCAATTCTTATCCGTGCTCCCAAAACCCCCTTCTCCCCTGCCTGTATTATCTAAATTATCTACTATTTTAAGTTTGACTTCTTCTACTTTCTGTATAACCAGCTGGCATATTTTGTCCCCTTTGCTGATATGAAAATCTTCTACCGGATCCAGGTTTATCAATATTGCACATACTTCACCCCTGTAGCCTGAATCAATTAATCCCGGAGTATTAACCAGACCAATGCCGTTTTTAATTGCCAGCCCTGATTTTGGCTGCACGAAGCCTGCATATCCCTCAGGTATGGCTACCTTTATCCCCGTAGGGATTTTCTTTCTCTCCAATGGTTTCAGTACACAGTCAATCCTGCTGTAAAGGTCAAGGCCAGCATCTCCAGAATGGGCATATCCCGGCGCTTTTATAGAATTATCCAATAATTTAATTTTTACCTGTAGCATTTAGCTAATTCCTTCCAGTTTTCTGTATTCTTGCTTAAGTGAACTGTAGAGGGATTTATAAACATCATAAACCTCTTTGTATCTAGAAAGATTTTCCGGCAATGGATTGTTTTCGCTTACCTCTTTTATGGTACGGCTGCAGGCTGTTTCAACATCCTCATATATCCCTGCGCCCACCCCTGCTAGAAGGGCAGCCCCGTATGCAGGGCCTTCTTCAATATTTAAGGTTACTATCCTGGTATCCAATATATCTGCCAGTATCTGCCTCCAAACCTTGCTTTTTGCACCCCCGCCAAACATAATAACCTTATCTGCTTCTATATTCTGCTCCTTTATAATTTCCAAACAGTCAAGCTGGCTGAATGATACTCCTTCCATAATAGCCCTTACAAAATGGTCCTGTGTGTGTCGGTAGGATATTCCAAAAAATACTCCCCTGGCATAGGGATCTCCGTGAGGGGTCCTTTCTCCTGAAAGATAAGGCAGAAATATGAGGGATTCGGAACCCGGTTCAACACTTTCGGCCTGCTTATTAAGCAGCTCATAACCTTTTTTGTCAGGATATTTCCTTTTAAATTCCTCATTGGGCCCAAATCCTTCATAATACCACTTAAGTGAACCGGCAGCAGATAGTGTTACCCCTGTAAAATGCCATTTTCCAGGCACTGCGTGGCAGAAGGCATGAACCCTTCCTTCAGGGTCATATGATGGTTTGTCACTGCTAGCAAAAACTACACCGCTGGTGCCGATAGAATCCGATACCAGGCCTTCCCTGATAATCCCGGAACCGATTGCTCCTGCCGCGTTATCGCTTGCTCCTCCCACAATAGGCGTTCCTTCCAGAAGCCCGGTTAGGTCGGCGGTCTTTTTGCTTATCTTTGAGCTTATAACCGGGGACTCATGTACCGGTGGAAGCAGTTGCCTGTCAATAGAAAGGCCTTCAAGGATTTCATCAGACCAGTCCCTTTTAGCTATATCCAGCATAACCGTGCCTGCTGCATCCGATACCTCGGTCGCAAAGATTCCGGAAAGCATGAACCTGACATAGTCCTTAGGCAAAAGTATCTGGGCAACCTTTTTATAATTTTCGGGCTCATTTTCCCTCAGCCACAATATCTTTGGCGCTGTAAAACCAGGCAGGGCCTTATTGAAGGATAATTTTATAAAATTCTTATAACCGAATATACCGTATATCTCCCTACACTGCTTTTCTGTCCTCTGGTCACACCATAATATGGCAGGCCTTATTACCCCGCCATCTTTATCCAAAAATACGCTTCCGTGCATCTGGCCGCTTAGTCCAATAGCTTTTATATCTTCAGGATTGGTATTTGATTTACCTATGACTTTTTTTATTGTATTTGTAGTGGCTTCATACCAGTCCTCAGGTTTTTGCTCTGCCCAACCGGCCTTGGGGACATCAAGAGGATAGTCCTCTGTAGCCGAGGCTATTACATTACCGTTTTCGTCAATCAGGATTGTTTTGGTGGATGTGGTACCGATATCAATTCCCATTGTATGGTTTTTCATTCTTTTCCTCCTGCTCAAGTTTAGATATTTTATGTAACAGTTCCCTGTTTACATCATACATACTTTTATAGATCTCATACATTTTATTATATATATTTTCACTTTTTTTGTTAGGATAATATTGTTTTTTTGGATAAATGGTATTTCTTATCGCATCACCAAATGAACTATATTTACCAATAGCAATGCCTGCCAGCATAGCAGCTCCCAGACTTGCAGCCTGTGTATTTTTTAGGGTTTCTATCTCTTTTCCGATAATATCTGCCTTAATCTGAAGCCATTTCTCTGATTCAGCACCCCCGCCTGTAGCTACCAGCTTATCTATTTTTATCCCAGACTGGCCCAACCTTTCAACATTCAACCTTAAATCAAAACTTGAACTTTGTATTATAGCTCTGGCAATCCTTGGCTTATTAACCTGAAGGTTCAATCCTGCGATTATTCCTCTTGATTCTGAATCCATGTATGGTGTTCCGCTGCCTACAAAATGCGGAAGTATGTATAAATTAACCGGTTTTTCATGCATTCCATTTATAATCACCTCGTACGTGTCTTTTCCTGTTCTGGCAGCCTCCCTGCTCTCTTCACTGCAGAATTGGTCCCTGTACCATCTCAGAAGCAGACCGCCGGTTAAATTAAAAGATATGGTCATATACTTATTTTCAGAAACATAAGGATAACAGGAGTAATTGTTTTTTAACATATCAGCAGACAGGTTTTTACCCTCCATCACCGAAATTAAAACATCTGATGTGCCTGTAGCATTAGCAGCATACCCCTGCCGGTGAACTCCTGAACCAAAAGCTCCGCATGCCTGGTCGTGGCCACCGGTCACAGCATAAACATCCCCTTCCAATCCCAGAATGCTGCAAATATTTTTATCCAGCTGACCTACAATTTTTCCAGAAGGCTTAATACCGGCAAGCATTTCCTGTTCAATTCCTGCTATTTTTAGAATTTTTCTTGACCAGCAAAACCTGTTTATATCAAAAGCCATAGTCCTTGCAGCCAGGCTATAATCTATGGTTGGCTCCAAGCCCAGGCGTGCAAACAGGTAGTCTTCAAAGCAAAGAAATTTGTGTGTCCGCCGGTATATATGCGGCATATATTTTTTAATCCACATAACCTTATTTATGGAGTACATGGGGTGGAGGGGCATTCCCGTAATATTAAAAATTTCCTTACTTCCTAAATTATTTTTCCAGAACAGGTATTGTTCTTTTGTTCTCTGGTCAAAGGTTACTATGGCATTATAGAGAGGGCTGAATTCTTTATCAGCAGCTATTATTGCTTCACCCTGGCAGGAAACTCCAAATGCCTCTATTCTATCATTTTTCAAATTAGAACTGACTTCCCTTACCAGACCAGCAATATTATGGAATATTTCCTCAGCATCCAGCTCGGAATACCCTTCATGTGGGTGTATGAGCTTATGTTCCCTGTAAGCAGAACTAATAATAGAGCCGTATCGGCTAAACACAACTGCTTTGCAGCCTGTAGTGCCAATATCAATACCTAATAAGCTCAAAATATCTTTTTTAAAGGTTATAAAAGTCAGGCAGATACATTTTTTCTCCGCCCTTCATTGCAGACTGGTGAGCATATAATCCTGTGCTTGTCCAGTTGGCAGCTTTTTCTGCATCTATTGCTGAATCCCTTTGTTCAGCAATTGCCCTTACAAACTCATGCACCATATGGGGGTGTGAACCGCCGTGTCCCGCTCCCTGTATAAAAGATAGGTGCTGCTTCTCCTCTTCATCCATAACTTCCATAGACCTGGTAAACATGGCAATATCTTTGGGAAGCATATTGCCGGTGTCTGGAATCTCTACCCGCTTTGCATCTTCCTTGCCCAGATGCAGTATCGGTTCTTCGCTGTCAAGCCTGTTCCATTCAAAAGAAAGCCTGGTTCCGTAAACATCAAAACTTTCTATATACTGCCTTACCGTATCATAAAGCGACCTGGTAACTTCTCCCGCAAGATCGGAATCCCTGAATTTTAAAAGGGTTGATTCAACTGCATATGGGGATCCGTATTTTTTTATATATTCCTCCCTTGTGGTTCCCGAACCCAGGCAATACACCGATTCCACATCCGCATTCGCCAGAACAGACAGCGGGCTAACCGCATGGGTTGCATAATGCATCGGCGGAAGGCCTGGCCAAGGCTCTCCCCATTCTTCCATATCCTGCTGATGGGAGCCCCTGAGGAATTGAATCTTGCCCAGTTTGCCGGTATCCAGGAGGCTTTTTGTATAAAGAAACTCCCGTGTGTAAACAGAAGTTTCCATCATCATGTAAACCCTGCCCACTTTTCTCCTTGTTTTCACTATCTTCATACAATCTTCAACGGTGGTTGCCATGGGAACGGTACAGGCAACATGTTTTTCCGCATTCAGACAATCCAGTACGATTCCGGCATGTGTATTCAGGGGAGTCACTACATGTACAGCGTCAACCTCTTTGACCTTTAGGATTTCCCTGTAGTCCGTAAAAAGCCTATCAATCCCATATTTTTTACCGCATTTCTCAAGCTCCTGCTTATTCCTTCTGCATATAGCATACAATTCGGCATCCGGATGATTCTGGTAAATGGGAATAAAGTCTGCACCAAAACCCAGCCCAATTATGGCAACATTAATTTTCGTGCCACCCATATTTTACTCCTTTACAAAGTTTACTTTTCCATGCTTTCAGCCAGTACGGTCTCTAGTTGCCCCCTGTTCTCTTCTGGATTGTAATAGGATTCAACTATTTTTTCATTGGGAAGTCTGTTTATCCTTTCATTCATTATCCTGAGGGTTTTACAATTAATTTCTATTGCCTTTAAAGCAGGCATCCTTAAGGGGTTTATGTCTAAGCCAAAGTATTCCCTGTAGCCTACCATCTTTAAAGCAAATAATGCCGATTCTGCCTGCTGCCATTCTACCACCCCTACATTCAAGTCCTGGTCATAATTTCCGAGAGGCTGGCTGTTCCAGTGGGTATGAAAAAGCCTGCCTGCCCTGGTAGACTGGCAAAAAGCATAAGGGGTGTCTTCATAGCCCATCCTTATATGCCCTATCTCGGGCTGCATACCCAAAAGGGCATGACCCTTCTCCAGCAACTGGGTATTTTCCTTTGATTTCAGTTTCGATTCTATATAATGGCAGGCCAGAAGCCCATCTGCAGTGGTGCGGTAAATATTATTGGCCACAGGCTCATAGGGTTTAGGCTCTATGGCTACAGGCACTCCGCCAACCTCGTCCATGGCCTGGGCCACTGCATCCTCAAACCTGTCCCACATATCATAGAAATCGGTGCCCTGGGAATAGAGGTATCCGTCTATTCCCGGCCATATGCCCGCATGGTGTAAGCCCTTTTCCTTGGCAAATTTCAGGCAATCCCTCAATGTAGCTATAGCCTTGTCCCTGTATTTATCGTATGGGTTTGAAAGGGAGCCAAATTCATATTCCCGGGGATAAAATATGGCTGGGTAACAGCTTAGCAGTTTTATCCCTGCTTCTTTTTCTAATTGCTCATAAAGATAGTAATTATCTTCATTTACTTCGTTTGGATAATGGGCCTCAATAGCTTTAACCCCGTATTTAGCCATTTCAGCAGCCATTTCTATCTTCTGGGGAATATCTTTTGGTTGCACATAGGCATCATGGAACCTGCCCCCGCCAGGCGTAAAATACCAGATACCCACCGATATTTTTAAATCCAGCTGAAATGTATTCAGGTGGTCCAGCAGTTCCTGCCTGCTTTTCCTCTTTTTTTGGTATCGTACATCGATTATATTATTCATTTCCCCTCCGAGCATATTTTTTTTCACCGTTAAACTGTCAGCTAACTGACTTCAATCTGAACCTTCATCGGGTTATCCACCCTGTTTTTTAAATTTATAATTGCCTTTTCTGTTTCTTCCAGCGGATAGGTATGTGAAACCAGGGCTTCAACATCTACCAGCCCTTCCTTTATGGTCCTTACAGCTGTAGGCCAGACCATGGGAGCCAACCATGAGGACCTTATTTCCTTATCCATGGTATGAAAGCTTAAAGCAGGCACATGTATAACATCATCTTCATTGGGAAGCCCAAAGTGTATAAGTATCGAGCAATTACCGGTTACCTCAATTGCCTTTTCGAAAGCATCGTTTGAGCTGGTAGGAACCAGTGCCCTGTCAGCCAATTTGCCATCTGTTGCCTCCGATATTGCTTCCTTCAGGTCCTTTACATAATACTTTGAATCCTTATCCCTGACATTGTATAGGTAGTCAGCACCGTATTTTTTGCCAAGTTCCAGCCTGTAGTCTCTGGTACCAATCAGGGCAATTTTCCCTGCCCCTACGGATTTAGCCAGCTGTACCATCATCTGCCCCATGGGACCGGGTCCGAATATGGCTACAAACTGTCCGGGCTCAATTTCTGCCTTTTTTATGGCATATACCACACATGCCAGGGGCTCGGTGAAAGCACCTGCTGCAAAACTTACATCATCAGGAAGCTTAAACAGCCCGGTATAGTTAGAAAGGCAGTACTCGGCAAAACCACCGTCTGATGATACTCCCGGAACACTTATATTCTCACAAAAATGCGTCTTTCCTTCCGCACAGGCATAACATGCATTGCAGAACTGAACCGGGTTTACAACCACCCGGTCTCCTGGTTTAAAAAGCCCTAAAGAGTCAGGGACCTTGCCTACCTCTGCCACTTCACCGGTAAACTCATGCCCCAGCACTATGGGCCCCTTGCCGGTAGGTGTATCCACGGGGCTTAGCCCGTAATAATAAGAGATATCTGAACCACAGATTCCCACGTTCTTTACTTTTACCAAAACATCTGTATCCCCTACTTCGGGAACAGGTATTTCTTCCAGTTTCATTTTTTCAGCTTCATAAAAAACCTGTGCTTTCATTTTTTTAGCCACTTTTTATCCTCCCATTAGCCGTATTTTTTAATTAACTTATCAAGGTATTTTTTATTGTCTTCGGTTACATCCAGAGCGTTTGGCCAGAAGCATAGGTCTATTGGCCACCAATCATCATCGTAACCTGCTTCCAGTATTGCAGGCATAATCTTATCAAAATCAAGCACTCCGGTTCCCAGTGGAGCATGGGTAGAGGTGTCATCATCATGTAGGGTGCCATCGGAGTCAATAAGGTGTATATGCCCTATCTTTCCGGTAAGCATATGGGCAAACTGTACCACTCCTCCCGAAAGAATTTCTTTTTCTCCCATCTGCCTTGCCCCTATAACTCCGCACATGTAAGCGTGGCAGGAGTCAAACAGCACTGAAAAATTAGGATGGTCAACCTTGTATACCATCCTCACCACTTCACTGGGTTTGTTGAACAGGAAACCGGGTTCAAATTCCCAGATTAGCTTTACCCCGGCATCCTCGCAGACCTGTGCTGACTCATTCCATACCTGGGCCACCTTTTTAAAGCAGGTTTCATAGTCCATGCCTCCGGGTATCTCGGTGGGCGGGTCTATTGAATCAACTCTTAATTTGGGTATGCCAAGGTCCTTGCATACCTCCAGATTGGATTTAACCGCATCCAGGTACTCTTTCCTATCAGAGGTCGCCGGCGAAGGATAGGGAGCTGCAAGCCCTGAAACCTCGAGACCGTTTTCGTCTAAGAGCTTCTTTATCTCTGCCCTTTTTTCTTTGGTATTGGGTTCTAGGTGAGGCGGAAAAGCAGCCATCTCTATCCCGTCGAAATTAAGTTCCTTTAATTTTTTAACTACTTCCTCCAAAGGTATGGGTTCCTCTTCGTATCCTCCCCAGATATAAGCCCATCCGCCTATAGATGTCTTTTTAGCCATTATTTCCTCCCTATGGTTATTTGTATTTTTTTATTTCCGGCAAATTTTTGTTTATGTCCGGGCCAAAAAATTTAAATATTACCAGTTCATCATTGCCGGTATTTTTCACCTTGATAGGTTTGGTTGCCCGCTGGTGCACCACCAGTATTTCATCCAATCCGAAATTATTTGCTTCTACCTGGGCCTCTCCGTAAATTCCCTTTCCTTTCCACACCAGGATATTGTAGACTCCATTATCCACAGTGCTGTATTCCGAACCTGGCTTAACCACCAGTTTTTTTCCGCTAAATTTAGAGGTTCCGTAATAAATCCAGTATTCCTGTCCCCCATCCTGAGTGTTTTCATCTAAAAGCCTGGGCTCAAGATGGAAATTTTCATAAAAATATGGGTCACCTGAATCCTTCCAGTTAATCTGATCAAGTATTACCTTTTCCCCGTATTTTTCCCTGTCCTGTTTTCTGACATCCTTGTACAGCAGGTCCTTGGATATTATATTTCCGGCAACCAGAGCCTGGAGCATGGCAAAAACATCTGAATCCTCCTGGAGTTCAATGGTTACCGCTGTTCCGGGAGCATGCAGGATGCCGCTGGGAAGTATAAATCCTTCCCCGGCCATATTTTTGTATGCCCTTGAATGCTTTAGGATAAGGTCGCTGTCCCAATCCTCAAGGTAAGGAAGAAGTATATCAAATTTTTTCTCCTCATATATATAAGGGTGAACACCGAAAAAAGTCTCCGGATGGGGTCCCATATCCACATCTTCGGGAAAATAATATGCCTCATCCTTTGAATTTCTGTCAACCATGGCAGCATCTTTCTGCATTTGGTGTATGTGGTAGGGTATACGGTCTGCAAAATCATAAATTTTAGCAAGCCTGCCCAGCCCCTTATGGGACTTTGCGTATTCTTTTCCCATTATAAGGTCAGGGGCCTCTTCCACTGCCTGTTTTAAGGTTATGTCCTGCCCCTCCATATCAAGGTAGCTTAAACCCTCGTCCTCTGGTCCAATTGCATTATCTGCCTTTGTAGTGGAACCAATCCATCTCTCAGATATCCAGCCCCTCTTCCCTGCATCGTATTCTTCTTCTGGAAGCCCCAGCCTTTTCCCTGGAGGAAGAAAATCCCTGGCCACCCATGCCGGCTTCAATCTTAGCAGTCCATTCCCCTTCTCTACCGCTTTCTCTACAAGCTGCCTCGTGTCTTGCATTGCCCGCCTTTCTTCTGTTTATCTATGTTATACATTCTTCAGTTTCAGGATTAAAAAGGTGCGACCTTTCAATCTTTATTGTGGCATAAACGGATTCTCCTACTTCAGCTTTCAGCTTGGGAGGAGCCACTGCCCTGAAAATAGTTCCATCTGTTTTGAGATTCAGTATGTCTTCAACCCCCATGCTCTGTTTGAAATATATCAAGGTCTTAAAAGAATTGGGCCCTTTCTTATCTCTGGATACCTCTACATCTTCAGGTCTTATGCCCAGCACTACTTTCTTCTTCTGGTAATCATCAAGCATTTTGCATTGTTTATCTTCCAGGGTACAAACCATAGCCTCTTTTTCTACCACTACCTTATCATTATCCACAAAGCCGTCTAGCATATTTATAACCGGGCTTCCTACAAATTTGGCCACAAAAATATTTCTTGGATTGTTATATATCTCATCAGGAGTGCCGATCTGCAGTATCTTTCCTTCATTAAGGATGCCTATCCGGTCAGCCATGGTCATGGCTTCCACCTGGTCATGGGTTACATAAAAAAAGGTGGAACCCAGATCCAGATGGAGGCGAGCAAGTTCTGCCCTCATCTCTTCCCTAAGCTTTGCATCCAGATTGGAGAGAGGCTCATCCATTAAAAACACTTTGGGCATCCTTACAATCGCCCTTCCAATGGCTACCCGCTGCATCTCTCCTCCACTGAGATTTACGGTTTCCCTACCCAGCAGATGCTCTATACGCAGAACCTGGGCTGCTTCATCAATTTTTTTGTCAATATCCTCCTGGGGGGTTTTTCTCAAATTTGATTTGAGAGGAAACTCCAAATTTTGCCTGACCGTGTAATTAGGATACAAGGTGTAATACTGGAATACGAAGGCTACATCCCTCAGTGCAGGGGTATAGTCATTAACCTTCTCCCCTCCCAGATAAATATCTCCCTTATCAGGTTTTTCCAGTCCTGAAATAAGCCGCAGGGTAGTAGTTTTACCTGCCCCGGTGGGGCCCAGCAGTATAAAGAATTCTTTATCCTTTATTTCCAGATCCATATTGTCAACTGCCGTTATGTCACCAAATGTTTTAGTTAGAGATTTAAGTTTTACATCTACCATTTGTGCTTCTCCCCAATACTTATTTATTTCATTATTGATTGTTCAGTATCCTTGTCAAACAGAATGATCCTGTCCATATCAAAAGATATATATGCTTCTGAACCTAAGTCTGGTTTAATGTCAGGCAGTGATCGTACCCTGGTTGTTTCTTCGCCTAATTTAAGATCAATGATATTATATGATCCCAAAATCTCAATAACATAGACTTCTGTTTTTACATATCCCTCCTTGGGCTCGAAACCTATTATAACATCCTCAGGCCTAACCCCCAGTATGAGGTCTTTATCTTCTGCCTTTCTGTCTATTATCAATTTCTGGATTTCTTCCGGTATGGGGATCACGAATTCTATAGATTTAATCAGCAGGCCCAGCTTGCCCTCAGGATCTCTTACCGGCTTACATTCTATAAAGTTCATTCCCGGGCTGCCAATAAAGTTTGCCACAAACAGGTTATTTGGTTCAGAATATATTTCATAGGGAGTACCTACCTGCTGCAGGACACCGAGTTTCATAATGGCAATCCTGTCCCCCATAGACATGGCTTCCATCTGGTCATGGGTTACATAAACGGTAGTTGCATCAATATCAACATGTAACTTTTTTAGCTCAGTCCTCATCTCTTCCCTGAACTTAGCATCAAGTGTACCAATAGGTTCATCCAAAAGAAAAGCCTTTGGCCTCCTTACAATCGCCCTTCCCAGGGCAACCCTCTGCATGTCTCCCCCTGCAAGCTCTTTCGGTTTCTTTTTCAGTATGCTTTTAATCTGGAGAATCTCCGCTGCCCTCTCTATTTCCTGCTTTATTTTTTCCCTGCTATGTTTTTGAGCTTTCAAAGGAAAGGCGATATTTTCATAAGCCGTAAGGTGTGGATACAATGCATACAGCTGGAAAACAAACGCCACGTCCCTTCTTGATGCCCTTTTTGTAGTTACATCTTCTCCTCCTATTGATATCTTTCCCTCATCGGGAATCTCCAACCCCGAAATGCACCTTAGCGTGGTAGTTTTACCGCAGCCTGACGGGCCCAAAAGAACCATAAATTCCTTGTTTTTGATAGTTAGATTCAAGTTATTAACAGCAACCAGGTCTCCAAATCTTTTTACCATATCCTTTATTACTATTTCAGCCATCAAATAACTCCGTTCTCTATTATTAACAATTTCTTATCCCAGTAGTTCTTTTAAAAATTTAAGCCCTTTCTGTGCAAGAGTAAAGGCGTCTTTTTCGGTAGGCCTCCATATAGAGGCTGCCCTGGCAATAACCTTGACGTCCGGAGTAAAAGATTCTATTACCACATACTTCTCATAACCTATTTCCCTTAGTGCCTGGGCTACCTCATCCCAGCGTACCTGCCCTGTGCCCGGAGTACCCCTGTCGTTTTCACTGGCATGGAGAAGGTACAGAAGGTTTCCAGCATCAAGTATAGCCTGTTTAGAGCTTTTTTCTTCTATATTCATATGGAAAGTATCCAGGTGTATCTTGAGCATGTCACTGCCAACATCCTCCACCATCCTGACTGCATCCCTGCATATATTTATAAAATCTGTCTCAAACCTGTTAAGCGGCTCTATGGCAATGTATACGCCCTTTTTCTCAGCATACTCTGCTACCTGTTTTAAGCTCTCCACTGCCGTTTTCCACTGGGTTTTTCTATCTTCTTCACTTTCCATATTAGCTCTTCCCACCGAAGAGTATGCCGGCCCTACAAACAGGTTGCAATCAAGCTTTTGGCAGGCGTCCAGGCACATCTTTATATAATCTATCCCGTTTTCTACATATTCCTGGTTGGGTCCCCTGATATCCCTGTCTGGGCCAAAAAGGCCGCATATGGAGCAGCACTCAAGGTTGTTTTCCTTTAATTTATCAAGGGTGGCTTTGTAGTCAATATCCCCTTCTTTCTCCAGGGCTATTTCCACTCCGTCAAATCCCATGCTTTTAAATTTTTTAAACAGATCTGTATCTTTGTCCGTAAAAGTACCCGCATAAAGCAGGGTGTTTATTCCAAACTTCATTCAACTACCTCCAATATTTTTTAAAATACAATATTTTCTCTTTTGCCTGATTGTGCAGATTTCAAGATAGCATCACATATAACCGTATTCCTGTATCCATCCTCAAATGTGGCTACCATCGGCTCCAGAGGCTGGTCGCATATGACTGCATTGACTATATTATAAGCGGTGTGCACAAAAGTATTCTCCCAGCCGATTATATGGCCGTGGGGCCACCACTTATCATAGTATGGATGGAAGGACTCGGTAACATTTATGGCATGAAAACCTACAGTCTCTTCTACCGGCTCCTGGGCGAAATAGACATGCAGGTTGTTCATATTTTCCAGATCCCAATACAGACTTCCCAGCTCCCCGTTTACTTCAATTACATTATGGTTTTTCCTGCCCGGGCAGAACCTTGAGGCTTCCACCGTGCCTATGGCCCCGTTCTCAAACTCTATGGTGGCACAGAAAGCATCGTCTACCTCCACCTTGCACATCTTTTTGGGGTCCTCGGCAGAAGGCCTCTCCCTTACAAAGGTCTGGGTGGTAGCGGTAACCGTTGCCGGCTCGGCGCACAGCCACCTGGCCAGGTCTATGATATGTGAGCCCAGATCACCCAGTGCACCGCTCCCGCAGAGGTCTTTTTCAAGCCTCCAGATCATGGGAAACTGGGGGTCTACTATCCATTCCTGGAGATATTTAGCCCTGAAGTGGAATATCTTGCCCAGCTTGCCGTCTGCAATCAGGTTTTTGGCCAGCACCAGGGCGGGAACCAGCCTGTAGTTGTAGTTGCAGAGATGCTTTACTTTAGCCTTCTTGGCTGCATCAAGCATTCCCTTAGCTTCCTCTGCATTCCTTGCCAGGGGCTTTTCGCACACCATGTGCTTTCCCGCCTTTGCTGCTTCTATGCAGGGCTGGGCATGGGCGTTATTGGGGCCGCCGTTTACAAATATGTCTACATCATCATCCTCTATAAGCTTGTGCCAGTCGGTACAGTATTTCTGGTAGCCGTACCTCAATGCTTCTTCAGCTACCTTCTCTTCGGTCCTTCCGCACAGGCTTACCAGCCTGGGTATGGCCGGCGGAGGCCAGAATATATAGGGCATTTTCTTATACCCGTTTGAATGGGCTTTTCCCATAAAGGAATACCCCAGCATCCCTATCCCTATCTGGGGAATTTCTCCTGATTTTATTTGAGATGACATGGATGTAAAGCCTACTTTTTTTTCAGCCATTGCTCCCTCCTCATATCTTGTGATTTAAAAAGTTTAAAACTACGCCCACCACATTTCTCCCGGCTTCTCATACAGAAGCACTTTTTCAAGGAAATCTATGGCTTTGGCCAGCCCTTCATCAGCACTCATAAGCGGGTCCTCATGCTCAATACTTATAACCCCGTCATAGCCGGAAAGCCTTAGGGCAGATACAAAATCATTCCAGAAATCCTGGCCGTGGCCGTATCCTACTGTCCTAAACGTCCATGCCCTTTTGGCAATCTCTCCGTAGTGCTTCCAGTCATTTACCCCCCTGTATTCAACTACGCTTCTGTTAACCTTGCTGTCTTTGGCATGTACATGGACAATCATATCCCCTACCTTGCTAATGGCCAGGATAGGGTCTATGCCCTGCCAGAAAAGGTGGCTGGGGTCAAAATTGCAGGCAATCTCCTCTGAGCCTACCTCTTGCCTTAGCTTGGCCAGCGCTTCAGGGTTGTAGACCACATCCCCTGGATGCATCTCAAAAGCAAACTTTACTCCTGCCTTTTTGGCTGTTTTAACCATCTCTTTCCAGAAGGGAATCACCTTTTTCTCCCACTGCCACTTTATAGCCTTATCAAAATACGGGGGCCAGGGGCAGGTTATCCAGTTGGGGTACCTGGCGTCCTCTCCTGCACCGGGACAGCCGGCAAAGCAGGTTATAGCCTCAATGCCTATTTTCTTACATACCTCTATGGCTGCCACAAGATCCGCGGTATGCTCCTCTGCTACCTCTTTATCTGGATGGAGGGGGTTTCCGTGGCAGGCAAGAGCGCTTATCTGGAGCCCATTTTTTTCGGCAGCCTGTTTGAATTTATCCAGCTCGGCGGTATCCTTCAGCATCTGGGAGGGGTCCCCGTGAGCTTTTCCCACAAAGCCTCCTACTCCGGGCTCTATGGCTTTAAGCCCTGCAGCCTTTGCAGAACTGCATGCCTCTTCCCAGGACCTGTCTCCATAGACCGCACCCATTACTCCCAGTTTCATAATAATCCCTCCAAAATATTAAAATAGTTAATTTTCTTTATTTCAAATGTATGGAAAATATATAACCCAATGTGCCTGTCAGCAGGATAGCAAACCCGTATGTATACAAAGGTAAAAACAATGGCTGGCAGAGGGCTACTATCCCAAAAATCATTATACCCATAAACAGGGGTTCCATATATTTTCTTTTAAGCAATTTGAATTTCCAAAAAGTTACACCGATTATCGCGTAAAAAGCCAGACTAATTATAAAGGGAATCATAATACTCCTTATTTCCTAATTGCACCAAAGGTAATCCCCCTGAGCAGATGCCTTCTTACCACAATTGTAAATATCATTGGGGGGATTAGAAACAGAAACGTACCTGCTGCTGCAGCAGCCCAATCATACCCCAGCACACCCATCTGATACGGGAGCCAGGCAGGTATTGTTTGGGCCGTCCTTCTGGATAAAATTAAGGCAAAAGCATATTCGTTCCAGGCAAAGATAAAGCAGAACACGGCGGTAGCAGCTATACCGGTAGTTGCCTGGGGTATAACTATCTTCCAGAAAGACTGCAGCCGGCTGTATCCATCCACCATGGCCGCCTCTTCATATTCTATAGGAATCTCGTCAATGAAACCTTTAAGCACCCATACGGCAAATGAAACATTAAACGCGGTATAAAGTAGAATAAGCGCAATATGGGTATCGGTTATATTCAAGGTCCTAAACATTATAAATACAGGTATAAGAACCACAATAGGCGGCAGCATCCTGGTACTTAAAATAAAGAACAGTAAATCATCTTTTCCCCTCATTTTAAATCTTGAAAATCCATACGCGGCAAGTGTCCCCAGGATTATGGTAAACAAAGTACTGACTGTACTGATAATTATGCTGTTCATATACCTTTTGGGAAGGTCTCCTATTCTTACAAACTTTTCTCCTGTCTCCGTATAAAGAATCCGTTCATACCACTTCATCTCTGCCAGTTCTTCTTCGGTAAATTCTGTGCCGGCCGGCCAAACAACCCTTGAGGTAAAAATCCTGACATACGCACTTATTGAAGGTTTGAAAGCTAAGGTCGGCGGCACCTGCTGCACATCAGCCCATGATTTGAAGGATGTAGTAACTATGTAGATAAGCGGTATCATATAAACAAAAGTGATTATTATGAGGAGAAGTATTATAAAATATCTAACAACGTTCTTTCTCTTTTTAACAATCTCTGCCATTGATATCCTTTCAAATCTGTTTATTAAGTTTTCGCCCTATTCAAATACTTAATAAATATGCTAGTAATCGCTATAATCATAACAAGCATTATATAGCCAATAGCGGAACCATAGCTTGTCTCCCAGGTTACAAACCCTACATTGTAAAGGTACATGGATAGTACTTGGGGTGCGGTGGCTCCCCTTCCGGCTATACCCATAATAACATCGAAGATCTTGAAAGCCTCCATAGTCCTGAAAATTAATGCCACCAGCAAAAGAGGAAAGACCATGGGCATTGTAATCCTTGAAAATTTAAACCACGCCGAAGCCCTGTCTATTTCTGCCGCCTCATAAAGGTATTTGGGTACTGCGGATAGGCCGGCGAGTGATAAAAGCATTACAAATGGCGTCCACATCCAGACATCAGCAATAACACAGGCAAATAAATTATATGTAGTATCAGTAGTCCAGTCTATTTTTCCAAGCCCCAGCAAATAATTAAACATCCCCCAGTTGGGGTTATAGAAAAGCTTCCACATCAGACCTACAATAATGGGAGACATGGTCATGGGTAAGACAAGCAGGGTTGTTATAAAACCTTTCCCGAAAAAATCAGCCTGGTGCAAGAGAAACGCAATCCCAAAACCTAAAATCATCTGGGCCCCCACCGAGAGCACCACAAATTGGGCCGTGGTTATAAATCGGCGCCACATCCTTACATCCCTTAAAATATCGGAGTAATTCTCACCCCCTATCATCTCAGGGTTCTTATCCCATTCGAATCCCCTTTTCGCTGAATACTCAGAAAAGCTTAAGAACAATGAATAAATTAATGGAAAAATATTTATGAGTATTAATAATATGATGGTAGGCAAAATAAATGCTTTCAGAAGCGTGGAGTCCCTTAAACTTTTATAGTGTTGATTACCCCCGTTTTTTTTACTAGCCCTATTAATCATTTAACCAATCCTCCCAATTTCTACTGCTGCATGCTTCCTCATCAGTGATGAGGAAGCATGCATATGATTAATTCATTTTAGAAATCATTTGGATCAAAATCCGGATCATAGTAACCGTCCCTTTCAAAAACGGCTGTCCATTCATCGGTAACTTCCTGCAGTGCCTCTTCTGCAGTGCCTTCACCCGAAATTACATAGGCTCCAAGAATCTCGCTGAAGCTTCTGAGCATCTCATCGTACTGGGGCACTGCCCACCAGTCTTCAAATATCTCAAATGTTTCCTTCATATTGGGATTGAAAGGTGCTGCATTCAGGAATTCATCCGATTCCAGGGTAGCTGTATGGCAGGTGAATGAACCTGGCATCAGTGCCCATTGTGCCTGGACATCATCTCTTATAAACCATTCCAGCCACTTGTAAGCAGCATTCATTCTGGGCTCTGGTATGTAGCTTACAATTGAAGCGCCCTGCCCACCAAGTGCAGCAGTCTGTTTCACTTCTCCGTCTACAGTCTCCTGCGGAGGGCAGGTAAAGAATGCGGTGTCTGCTGCATATGGATTGGTAGATTCAGAGATAAGTGCTGGGAAGAATGCAAAATAGTTGGTTGCCATCGGAACAATCCCGTTAGCAAAAGCATCATTGGTGGCAACATAGAAAGCGTCACCAAATCCCGGCGGGGTATAAGAATACAGTTCCTGGTAGTATTCTATACCTTCTATTGCTCCCTGGCTGTTCAGGTAACCATCAACTTCAAATGTTTCAAAATTACCCAAATCTCCGCCGTATGCCCTTATGGTCTGCATAGCAAACATACCTAAGGAATCATACCCGTTATCACCATAGACAGCTACACCATAGAAATCATTATCTGGATCATGGAAAAACTCAGCTATATCCAGTATTTCATCCCAGCTTTCAGGAACCCTCAGTGGGTACCCGTATTCGGCTTCAAATGCAGCCATATTATCGGGATCCTCGAACAAATCAGTTCTGTAAGCCCAACCCAGAGCATCACCTTCACAGGGTACAGCAAAATACCTTCCATATCCCTTGGGATATTCGCCGAAGTAGTACATTGCTGATGGAAGGAAACTATCGAGAACACCATGCTCGTTAACAAAATCGGTCAACTCAACAAAGTGTCCGTTAACCGCCATATTACCCAGGTCCTGGCTGTCAGCAATTATGATATCCCATGCATCACTTCCTGCAGCCATTTCAACATTGTACACTTGCACAAAGGTCTCCCATGGGGTTTGCTCAACTATAACATCTATCCCTGTTTCTTCAGTAAAGCCCAATGATAGTTCTTCTAGATTATCTGCAGGGGCCCATTGTGCCCAGTGGATAATTATGGTGTCAGCCAGTTCTTCTTCTACAGGTTCCTCTACCGGCTCTTCTGCTGGTTCTTCCATAGGCTCTTCTTCTGCTGGTTCTTCCATAGGCTCTTCTGCTGCCGGTTCCTCTGCCACAGGCTCTTCTGCTGCGCAGCTGCTTAGTGAGAATGTTGCTACCATTGAAACGCACACGAGGGTTACTATTACCCATAATGTTTTCTTGTACATCATTTCCCCCTTTTGTTAATTGTAATTTCCCCTTCGAGTAGTTTTTTGTTGACAATTATTTTTAGCAATCAATTCCTATATAATCCCTCCTTTCTTTCATCTTTAATAAAATCATTATAACATTATCCATAATATTAAAATATTCAATTAGCAAACTGTAAAATTTTGTGCTAACATTAGTTAGTTAATATACAAAATACCTAGATATAATATAGGATGCAGCACCCAAAACCCCAACATTGTCCCCAAGCTCAGAATATTTTATTGCTGCAGACTTTTTAATTTTGGGAAGGGACAGCTTGCTTACCCTTTCCCTTAATTTTTCTAAAAAATAATCTCCAGCCTTGGTAAAAATGCCCTGTATTACCACAATTTTCGGATCATAGAGGATCATGGTATTAGAAAGTCCTATGGAAAACCATTTGATTACATCATCCATAACTTCTAGTGCCAGCTCGTCTTCCTTCTTAGCTGCCTCGAATATATCATAAATACTAATATCACTGCTGCTCCTGCCATTAAACAGCAATGAATGGGGGTAGTTTTCTTCCAGTTTCCTGGCAAGATTGATTACCCTCCCCGCTGAAACCATAACTTCAAAACACCCTGTACCTCCGCAGGCACAACGGTCATTGCAATCAGGATTTATAACCATGTGGCCAATCTCACCAATCAGGTAATGCTCCCCCCTTTTAATTTCATTTTCTATCATAACCCCGGCTACCATTCCCTTGCCTGCAAGTAAGGTTATGATATTCTTTTCTTTTTTTGCTACCCCTACAAGCTTCTCAGCAAAAACCTGAAACCTTATCCCGTTGTCCACAATTACGGGTATCCTGTCCGGTATTTTTTCCTTTATTTTCCTCTTAAGTTCAACATTCTCTCCCCAGGAAGGAAAATGGGGCGAAAAAACTACCACTCCCTCGTCAGAATTTGTGATTCCGTAAGTCCCAATACCTAATCCGATAATTTTTCCTCTATCAATTTTTATTTTCCTGATAAGTTCCTCATAGGTATCTATTATCTTTCCAAGAACCCTCTCGAAACTTTCATTTGACTCAAGGTTCACTTCAATCTTTTCAAGGATCTGGCCGCTGAGGTTGGTAATTACCGAAATGAGGCGGTTTGCCAGTATTATCATCCCAACTGCATAACCGCCATTGGGGTTGAATTTAAAGATGGTTGGCTTCTTACCTCCCTCAATAGTCGATTCTCCCTTTCCGGCAATGGTTATGAGGTCTTTTTTAACATAGTAATTCATAATTTTCATAAGGGTGGTCTTGCTCAGGTTTGCTTTAGTGGATAATTCAGCCACAGCCATGCCTTTTGATTTGCGAAGAATATTTAGTATCGCTTTCCTGTTATTTTGCTTGAGTAATTTTTGTTTACTTAGAATTGCCATCTCTTAGTGACCGCTCATAGATAAAATAAATAAAGGTAGTATAAATATTACTCTATTGTCTCTAGTTTGTCAAACCAATTTTATAACTGATTTTTATAACCACTTTTTTTAACCAGATGCTGGACAATTATAAATATGAGGGTTGCTGCCATGAAAATAGCAGAAATAAAAACTGACATAAAAAGATTGTTCTCTGAAATAGCCCTGGTTAGAAAAGGGGCAATGGATATCCCTATATTGGCGGCTGCAAAAAGTACGGTAGCTATAAGGTCCTTCCCTTTTTCAAATACCTTATTTCCGCTGGATATCAGCAGAGGAAACAGCCCGGAAAAGCCCAGTCCGGAAAAGAATATCCCTATAAAGATAAGGGTATTTGAATTAATGAATATAGAGAAGGAAACAGATATTATAGCCAATGCTGCCAGGGTTATCATGATAACTATATTTCTTACCTTTCCGGCAATAGCCCCTACTATCACCCTGCCGATTATTATTGACAGCCAGAACAGAGAAACCACGTACCCTGCTTCCCCCACATCAAATGATCTGGATAACCTGTAAAAGGTGGGTGACCAGGTAGACATGACCATTTCTGCAATACAATAAGTAATTATTGTAAAGGATACAATTACAAGCAGTATATTGTTTCTTTTATTTCCAAATATCTCCGTTAAGGGGAACTTCTTTTTGTCCTTTTCCTCAACATACTGTATTTTTCGGGTAATTATAATATAAAGGGAGATAGTTATAACTGTCACCCCTATAATCACGCCGTATATATACCGCCAGTCCAGGCTGCTTTTTACTATGCTGGAAGCAATCATGGGTGCAAAAAAAGCGCCGACAGGATAAAAAGTTAAAGCAATGGTAGTAATCCTGTCCTTGTTTTTCACCTTGCTTTCAAATATATTGGCGTTTGCCTGAATCCATACCAAACCCAGGATATAGCCTGCAAGGAAATAAAGTATGTAAAACATTAACAAAGTGTGGGCAAAAAAAAGTAATACGGTAACCGGAATGAGTATTAAAAAAGCTGAAACAACAATACTGAATCTGTTAAACCTCCTGCTGTAAAAAACTGAAGTAAGCTGGCCTGAAATTCCTCCTATTGTGTACAGGGTAAATACCAGGCTCAAGTTTCCCGGGTCAAGGCCGGTATCAGCGCTTATGTCCAAAAGGATTGGGCTGGCTAAAAGGAAATAAATGGAAAACAGAAAAATGGAGAGGTAATTGGGAAACTCAATAAGATACCCTTTAAGCTCATTTAAACTGCTGTTTTTCATTCCATACATAAAGATTTAAGCAATGCTGGTTATTGTATATAATATCAAAAAAAATTAACAGCAGTTTTT
The DNA here is from genome assembly GCA_051744345.1 of Actinomycetota bacterium. Lineage (GTDB taxonomy): Bacteria > Actinomycetota > Humimicrobiia > Humimicrobiales > Humimicrobiaceae > Halolacustris. The sequence continues at coordinate 18,743 of JBNJCW010000008.1, read as the reverse complement.
ACTCAAATACGGGAATTATGAGTGTCCGGTTGCTGATATAATCATTGGAGCTTAAAGAATTTATCTTTTCTGTTTCCCTTACAAACCTGTCTTTTAGTGAGGGATCTGTATAATTTAGGGCTATCTGTTCAATCCTTGCAGGCTCTTCTACCCTTATCTGCTCATATCTAGCGATATCTATTGCTCCAAACTTTTGCCTGTTTAAGTAAAGAGCAGAAATAATAGTTATGGATACAAAAACGGTAAATATTACAAATAATATCTTTTCAAATATTTTAAGAACTTTCAACCTTACCTCCTTCCAAACATATGTTTGCTATTATAGTAATACGAACGTATGTTTGTGTCAATGATATTTTTATTTTATGTTTATGTTTTCTGATAATTATTTTAAAATAGATTAAAAATAACTACTCTAGGAGGAGACATGGCAGAGATATTTTACGACAAGAACATCGACAGCAGCATACTGGAGGCAAAAAAATTTGCCATAATTGGCTATGGCAGCCAGGGCCATGCCCATGCACAAAACTTGAGGGAAAGCGGCATGGATGTAATTGTTGGGGAACTGGAAGGAAGCACCCCCTGGCAAAAGGCTAAAGATAAGGGTTTTGAAGTATATTCAGCGGCGGAAGCAGCCAAACAGGCTGACATTATAATGATCCTTTTGCCTGATCAGCTGCAGCCTGATATTTTCTACAGGGAGATAAAGCCTAATTTAAAAGAAGGCAATATCCTTGGTTTTGCTCACGGGTTTAACATCCATTTTAACCAGGTAGTCCCCCCTGAGGATATAGATGTAATAATGGTTGCCCCTAAAGGCCCGGGGCATATAGTTAGGAGGATGTTTAGGGAAAACAGCGGGGTACCGGCTATAATAGCGGTCCACCAGGACCACTCTGGCCAAGCCAGACAAATAGCTCTCGCCTATGCAAAATCCATAGGCGCCGGCAGAGTGGGGGTAATAACTACTACCTTTGAAGAAGAAACAGAAACTGACCTTTTCGGGGAGCAGGCGGTTTTATGCGGCGGCACCACCGAACTTATAAGGGCAGGTTTTGATACCCTGGTAGAGGCAGGATACCAGCCTGAGATTGCTTATTTCGAAGTACTGAGCGAATTAAAACTCATAGTGGATCTTATCTATGAAGGCGGAATATCCAGGATGAGAGATTCCATAAGCGATACTGCTGAATATGGAGATATGGTTGTTGGAAAGAAGGTAATTACAGAGCAAACCAGAGAAAATATGAAGCAGATCCTTAAAGACATACAGGAAGGCAGATTTGCCAGAGAGTGGATACTCGAAAACAGGGCAGGAAGGCCTGTTTATAATGCCATAAAGAAAAAGGAAGAGAACCATCCCATAGAAGTAGTGGGTAAAGAACTTAGAAAGATGATGACCTGGATTGACTCAGAAGACGAGTAATTTAAAAAAGCGAACTTATGTTTGCCATGAGTTCGCTTTTCTGCTAAAATTATAGAAAAATATTTAGAATAAGTTTATGAGTAAAAATACTACTATCAGCGATAAGCAAATCAGGATACTCCAATTAATAATTAACTTCCTGAATAGAAACGGTTACCCTCCCACAGTAAGGGAAATTGCAAAAGAGGTAAACCTAAGCTCTTCTGCAACCGTTTATGACCATTTAAAAAAACTGGAAAATTTCGGCTACATAAGGCGGGATCCCAGCAAACCAAGGGCCATCGAGATATTGCCAAAAGCAAATAATTTTATCTCTGCCGCTTCACCAAAAAAAGACATCAATTCAGTTATGGCCCCCGTGGTGGGAAGCATAGCTGCAGGTACCCCCGTACTGGCTGAAGAAAACATTGAAGACTATTTTCCCCTTACTGCGGATTTTGCAAGAGGCGGACATCAGGTTTTTTTATTGAAGGTAAGAGGGGACAGCATGATAAATGCCGGTATTATGGACAGGGACTATATTGTAGTAAAACAGCAGCAAACAGCCATAAATGGAGAGATTGTAGTAGCACTGATTGAAGATGAAGCTACCGTAAAGAGGTTCTTTAAAACATCCAAAAATATTAAACTGATACCCGAAAATGACTATATGGAACCAATCATTTTAAAAGATGTTTCTGTAATCGGAAAGGTCATAGGGGTTATCAGAAAGTATTTTTAATAGTTGCTCAAGGCTCCCTTGTAAATATAGTCAGACAACCTGGAATAGAAATTTGCATCAGCATTCAGAGTTAGTATGACGCTGTCTTCAAGGTATTTTTTATCCAAAACCTGGCAGTTATCATATATTAAAGAAATAAGCTTATTCCTGCTGTAAGGCACTTTAACGGTTATGGTCATATAATTTCTTTGCAACTCATCTTTTATTTTATCTACAAGTGCATCCAAACCAACTTTTTTTAAGGCAGAGATAAATACTGCATCCCTGTATTTAAACTTTGCCTTATTTATCGCATCATTGCCTACCTTGTCAATCTTGTTAAAAACAATGACAGTTGGTTTCGGCTCAACTTCTATCTCTTTTAATACTGAGCGTACACTGTTTATATGGTTTTTATAGTTAGGGTTACTCAAATCCACCACTATAAGCAACAGGTCCGATTTTTTTACCTCATCCAGGGTAGATTTAAAAGAAGCAATCAGCTGATGCGGCAGTTTTTCTATAAATCCTACTGTATCAGATAATAACAGTTCATGACCCTGCTCGTTTTTTAGTTTCCTTACCGTGGAATCCAGGGTAGAAAAAAGCATATTCTTAACCTCTACCTTTGAATCAGTAAGATTATTCAGCAGGGTTGATTTTCCGCTGTTTGTGTAACCTACCAGGGCAACCTGTGCAATCCTGTTTTCTTCTCTTTTCTTTCTCTGGGTTTCCCTCTGTATGCCTATCTGTTTTATCTTTTTTTCCAGCTGGCTGATTCTTTTCCTTATGGTCCTACGGTCGACCTCTAACTTTGTTTCACCAGGCCCCCTGGTGCCTATGCCGCCTCCCAGCCTGGAAAGCTCTAATCCCCTTCCCCTCAGCCTTGGAAGGAGGTAGTTTAACTGGGCAAGCTCTACCTGAAGCTTGCCTTCCCTGCTGTGGGCCCTCTGGGCAAATATATCCAGTATAAGCGCTGTACGGTCCACTATCTTTATATTCAGCTTTTCCTGCAGGTTCCTCTGTTGGGTAGGGGTAATCTCTTCATCTATTATTATCAGGCTTATTTCTCTTTGCTCAACAATGCCCTTAATCTCTTCCAGCTTGCCGGTGCTTATATAATATTTAGGATTCAGTTCATTCTGGCTGTGTACCAAAATGTCTTCCACTTCAGCACCAGCGCTTATAGCGAGGTTTTTTAATTCCTGTATATTTTCCTCAATAATTATATTTCTTGCATGCTCTGAGGGTTTCTTTAGCTTTATGAATACAAGTAATGCTTTTTCCTTCTGGCCATGTATATTCTCCACATAGTTATTTGTTTTTCCAGATACAGATTTCATCTAAGATCTATCACCTTCATATAACTTTTTTTATCCTTGACAAGGCTTCTTCCAGTCTGTCATCGGCAATGGTTAAAGAAATCCGGAAATAGCCTTCCCCGCTGCTGCCGAATGCACTGCCGGGAGTAACCACTACATCTGCCTCATCAAGTAACATTTTAGCAAAAGACTTGGAGGTAAATCCAGCCGGAACTTTTGACCATACATATATGGTATAATCGGAATCAAAATAACTTATTCCAATTTTATCCAGCATATCCTTTACCTTGGCCCTGCGCTGGCTGTATATCCTATTATTTTTAGCCACTAATTGTTCATAATTGCCTAAAGCTTCTATTGCTGCTGCCTGTATTGCATTAAATATCCCGGAATCAACATTGGTCTTGTATTTACCCAGGCTCTTTATTATTTCCCTGTTACCGGCTGCATACGCTATCCTCCAGCCGGTCATATTGAAGGTTTTGGACAGTGAATTAAACTCTACTCCGACTTCGCTGGCCCCGCTTGCATTAAGAAAACTGACCGGCCTGTCCCCGGAACTGCCGTATATATCCGAATAAGCATTATCGTGGCACACAATGATATTGTATTCCTTGGCAAACTCCACTACTTTTTCAAAAAAACCAATGCTGCAGCCCGCGGATGTGGGGTTATGGGGATAATTAAGGTACATAAGCTTAGCTCTTCTGGCAACATTTTCATCTATGCTGTCTATATCCATCAAGAAGCCGTTTTCTTCCTTCAGGGGTATTTCATACGTGCTGCCCCCTGCAAACATTGTACCAATCTTGTAAACCAAATAGCTGGGATCGGGAACCAGTGAATAATCTCCGGGGTTGATAAAGGTATAAGCTATATTTGCTATACCTTCCTTTGAGCCCCACAACGGTATAACTTCAGACTTATCCAGCGCTACGTTAAACCTTTTGCTGTAAAAATCCTTAACCGCTGCCCTAAATTCCGGCATTCCATAACTTGACGGATACCTGTGGTTTTGGGGATCTTTTGCCCCCCTGCACAGTGCTTCTATTATGCAGCCGGGAGTAGGGATGTCGGGATCACCTATCCCCAGACTTATAACATCAGCCCCTTTTTGCTTCTTTTTACTTATTATTTCATCAATTTCAGCAAAAAGGTACGGTGGCAAAGATTTCAGCCTGTCAGATTCTACTATTTCCATTAATATAATCCTTTCTATCTATCAATATATTTACCGTCAAAAACATAGCTTACCGTTCCTTCAAGGTAAACAAATCCTTCATCATCCCATATGATACCAAGCACTCCGCCAGGTACCCTTACCTCTACCTTCTTTGTTTTAACCTTGCCCGTCTTGACCGCTGCAACCGCAGCAGCACAGGCTCCGGTACCGCAGGCCAGGGTCTCCCCTACCCCTCTTTCCCATACCCTCATTTCTACTTCTCTGCTGCCGGCAATACTTATGAATTCAACATTTATTTTCCTGGGAAATGCCGGATGGTTTTCCAATGCCGGGCCCCATTTTTTAAGATCGATAGCAGCCAGTTTTTCCTTTTCGGTTAAAACTATGCAATGGGGGTTGCCCATGGAAACAAGGTTTATACTAAAAACCTTTCCTTCTGCCTTCAGGCTATAGCCAAAAACCTCTTCTCCATCTATATCTGCAGGAATCTGGGAAGGCTTAAATGCCGGTTTTCCCATATTTACCCTAATTTTACCAACCCTGCCTCCGGTTGTTTCCATGGTTATTTTTTTAATGCCTGCAAGCGTTTCTATCTCTATTTCTTTTTGGGTGCAGATGCCTGCCTCATACAGGAACCTGGCCATGCACCTTATGCCGTTACCGCACATCTCGGCAACAGAACCGTCTGCATTAGAATAGGCCATCCTGTAATCAGCTATATCCGATTGCTGGACAATTATCAGGCCGTCTGCGCCTATGCCGAAATGCCTATCGCACATCCTGGCTATCTGTTTACTGTCCAGATCGATATTCCTGTGGGTATCGTCAATTAGAATAAAGTCGTTTCCCTGCCCGTTTAGTTTTGAAAAGCTAATCTCTTTTACCAATCTTTTCTCCAATTATCCTTATTATCTTGTAATTTAGAGACAAAATATTATCATAATTATCTACTCTTATCCAATTAATCCGGGGGTCAGCCCTGAACCAGGTAAGCTGCTTTTTAGCAAGCCTTCTGGTATTCCTTTTTACCAGCTCCCTGCACTGCTTAAGGCCTATCTCCCCTCTTATGTAGCTTGCCACCTCTTTGTATCCCACCGCCTGTTTTAAGGCATAGCTCTGCCCGTAACCCTTGTCTATTAAAGCCTTTACTTCATCCACCAGGCCCCTGTCAAACATAACACCTACCCTCTCCTCAATATCTTTATAAAGGACGGCCCTGTCCTTACAGAATCCTATAAATATGGTGTTGTATACAGATTCCCTTTCCTCCCAGCTGTTCCGGTAAGAAGAATACGGCTTTCCGCTGACCTGGTAAACCTCCAGCCCCCTTATTATCCTCCGGCAATCATTTGACCCTATTTTCTTGCTATAGGCAGGGTCAACCTCCTCCAGCTTGCGGAAATATTTCTCCAATCCATCTTTTTTAATCCCTTCCCTTATCTTCTTCCTTATTTCCCTGTTCTTGCCCGGAGCAAAATCCAGCTTATCCAGCACCGCCCTTATATACAGCCCCGAGCCCCCTGCCAGTACGGGGATCCTGTTTTTTTCAAAAAATTCTTTTTGGATTATATCCCTGCAGATATCCCTGAATTCTACTGCGGTAACGTAATGGTCAGGCTCAAACAGATCCACCATATACTGTTTTATGTCTCCGCTGTCAACCTTATCTGTGCCTATGTCCATTCCCCTGTAAACCTGCATGGAATCTACAGAAATCAAATGGGTGCCAAAGATACCCGCCAGCTCTATTGCTGCCCTGCTTTTTCCCGTGCAGGTGGGCCCGCACAGCATCAGTACATACCTGCCGTCCAATAGTTTTTGCTTAATCTTTTTTAGATTTTGTCCCTCTATTTTTATATCTTTATTATTTTTTAGCATTTTTCCTTGCAATCACCCAGAAGATAGAAAGCCCTGGCCTTTTTAATTTCGATCAATGCAATTTTACCTATAAGTTTCTGCTCTGCAGCAAACAAGACCACCGTATCATCGTAAAGTCTGGCCTGCAAAAGACCCTCATTCTTCGGGCTTATACCTTCAACCAAGGCTTCAAAGTTTTTGCCTTCCATCTTCCTGTTTTCCTCGTAGCTTATCCTGTTCTGCACAGACACCAGCTCATCAAACCATTCCTTCTTGTCCTCAGCGCCTGCAGAGTCATTCAGCCTGGCAGCAGCAGTACCCTCCCGGGCAGAATAGATAAAGGTAAAGGCCCTTTTAAACCTCACCTTTTTTACCATGTCCAGTGTTTTTTCAAAATCTTCTTTCTCTTCTCCGGGAAAACCGACAATAATATCGGTGGTAATAGAACAATTCCTTATATTGGATTTAATTTCCTGGACCAGGGCCAGGTAATGTTCTGCGGTATATTTCCTGTTCATCTTCTCCAAAACCTTATTCGATCCTGACTGGAGCGGGAGATGTATATGGTTTACGATACTATCATTTTCCTTTATAACCCTTACCAGCCTGGAGCTAAAGTCTTTAGGGTGAGAGGTCATAAACCTGATCCTTTTGATACCTGTCCTGCTTACTTTTTCCAGAAGCCCAGAAAAATCAATATCCCTGCCAAGATCATGGCCATAGGAATTAACATTCTGTCCCAAAAGAACAACCTCAACAACCCCGTCATCGGCCAGTTTTCTTACCTCTTTTAGGATACTGTCAGGTTCTAAAGACCTCTCCCTTCCCCTTACAAAAGGTACTATACAGTAGGAGCAGAAGTTATTGCAGCCGGTTATAACCGGTACATAAGCTTTAAACGGGGCAGGCCTTTGGGAATGGCCCAGGGAATAGTCAAACCCTTCATCCTTTATTCTGCATATGCTCTGCCTTAATTCTTTCTTTTTGTCTATAAGGCCTGCAATCTCTGAAACATTATAGGTGCCGAAGACAATATCTACAAAGGGGAAATCTTTTTGTATTTCAGCCCCCAGGTTCTGGGCGGTACAGCCCCCCACACAGATTATAAGGTTGGGGTCCTCTTCCTTTAACTTTTTTAGATTTCCAATATGGCCGTATAGCCTGTTTTTTGCCTTTTCTCTTACTGCGCACGTATTATAAATCACTATACCGGCTTCTCCTAGTTTATCTGTAAGGCTGTATCCTGCATTTTTTAAATAATAAGCTATCCTTTCAGAATCATACTCATTCATCTGGCAGCCGAAAGTGCGTATATATGCCTTCATGGATAATAAATCCCCCAGATTTGCTTAAAGGAATTGCAGAAGATAATCATCTAGGTTCAACCGTAATCACAATAGCGGTTTTAGTCTCTCCGTTTACTTCAATATCCTTGAAAAACGGCACGCAAACCAGCTCCTGGCCGGTAGGAGCAATATACCCCCTGGCAATGGCAATGCTTTTTATGGTCTGATTCAGGGCTCCGGCTCCTATGGTTTGTATCTGCACCCTGCCCTCGCTCCTTATTATGCCGGCAATTGCACCCGCCACTGAATTAGGTTTAGAGTGTGATGAAACCTTCAAAAGCTTCATTTCTATTACCTTTGTTTCAATCTTTTTGCTTTAAACGTATATCTATGTTTATTTTATTGTTCAGTCTTCTGTATTCTATATTGCTGGGGGCTATAAAATATTTTTCCCCCAATTTGAGTAATTCCCTTTCAATTAAATCAATTATACCTTTTATTTCCTCAGGTTTAAACCTGCCGGCAAGCTTTATCTCATCATAAAGGGAAAGGTTTTTATTTTTCTTATTATCTTTTTTCTCCTCTTTGTTTGCCTCCAGGCCGGCGGTAACCGGCTGCAGCGGATCCAGTTCCCCGTATACAGCCCTCTGTATGCTCCTCTGGGATATATCCATCCCCAGGATATCCTTGCTTATTCTATCCAGAATATTGTAATTGTCTGTAAGCAGCGGTATCTGGGTAACCTTTAGATGGTTTGAGCCTATAAAAGATTTAAGTTCGTGCCAGTTATCAAATTTAGGAAAATCATTTTTATCTGACCTCATGGTTGCTAAAATCTGGGTAGGGGTGCCGTAATATATATCGATATGGGGATTCTGAAACTGAAATTCCATTATCGCTTTTATTATATTATTGACTCCCCCAATTACAGTAAGCCCTTCCCCTGTTTCAATTATCTGGGGAAGTATAGACTGATCCTTTTTCTCGGAAAGCTTATCCAAGTCCGCCTGAACATAAAAAGAGGTCCCCTTGAGCAGGTCTGAGAAAGTAATCATTATCTCTTCAACATTGAGCTTTATGGAGAAAAGAGCCATTCCCCTTCCATGAAAACCGTAGGCATCTTTTTTGGCATTGTCCAGCTTTGAGGTAACCCTGGACTCAAAAATTATGTTTTTGAACTTTTCCGGTATGCCCATACCGTCATCAATAAAATGAATTATCCTCTTGCTGTCCCCCAGTTTTTTGGTCCCTATATATATATTACTGGACTCTGCATCCCTGCTGTTTCTAAGCAACTCCACCACTATGTCTTCCACACAGTTTATGTCCTGGAGTGCCTGCCTCCGTTCAGCTTCGGATATTTTAAGCCTGACAAACCCACTGCCCAGATCCTCCTCAACATTCAGCACATTATCCATATTAAGGTCAGACAAAAACCTCTTTATGTCTGAATTATTTTGCATAATCAACCGCTCTGCTCTCCCTTATAACGGTCACCTTTATCTGGCCCGGATAATCCATTTCACTCTCAATCTTTCTGGCAATATCCTTTGCCAGCACAACTGACATGCTCTCATCAATATCATCGGGTTTAACTATAACCCTTATTTCTCTTCCTGCCTGTATGGCAAAAGCCTTTTCAATGCCATTAAATTCGGTGGCAATATTTTCCAGGGTTTCAAGCCTTTTTATATAGCTTTCCAGTGTTTCCCTTCTTGCCCCGGGCCTTCCCCCTGAAATAGCATCTGCTGCCTGAACTATAACATCCAGTATTGACTTAACCTCGATTTCATTGTGGTGAGCCTCTATGGAATAACATATATCTTCATTTTCATGCAGCCTCCTGGCAAGTTCAGCACCTATTTTTGCATGAGAGCCTTCAATATCATGGGTAAGGGCTTTGCCTATGTCATGCAGCAGGCCTGCCCTTTTAGCTTTTTTGATATTATATCCCAATTCTGAAGCAATAATGCCAGATATATAGGCAACCTCCTTGGAATGGCCCAGCACATTCTGGCCATAGCTTGTTCTGTATTTCAGCCTTCCCAGTACCTTTATTATCCCCGGATTTAACTCTGATATACCGGTATCGAATATAGCCTGCTCGCCCTCAATCTTGATTTCATTATTTATAAGCTTGGTTGCTTTTTCATACATCTCTTCTATTCTTGCCGGGTGTATTCTTCCGTCCACTATAAGGTTTTCCAATGTAACCCGGGCGATTTCTCTCCTTACCGGATCAAAAGATGAAAGAATGACTGCTTCAGGGGTATCATCCACTATTATGTTTATCCCGGTCAGGTTTTCAAAAACCCTTATATTCCTTCCTTCCCTGCCAATTATCCTACCCTTCATTTCATCATTGGGCAGGTTGACCACACTTACAGTAGTTTCTGATACATGGTCTATGGCACATCTCTGTATAGCCTGGGAAATGATTTTCCTGGCCATCTTATCAGCATCTTCCTTAAGCCTGCTTTCAATTTTCCTTATCTCTTTGGAAGCCTCATACCTGGCCTCATCTTCCATTTTTTTCATCAGCACCGCTCTTGCTTCTTCCTTGGTCAGCCCTGCTATAGCCTCCAGCCTTAAAACTTCTTTTTTGAGCACTTCATCCAGATGCTTGTTTTTTTCTTCTATGTCTTTTTCCCTGGCATTTAAAGCCTGCTCCTTCTTTTCAAGATAATGGGCCTTCTTTTCTATTGCCTCTTCCCTGTTTATCAGCCTGTTTTCCATTTTCTGCATTTCAATGCGCTGGCTTTTGACCTCCTCATCAGCCTTGAGCTTAAGGTTCTGTATCTGCTCTTTTCCTTCAAGCAAGGCTTCCTTCTTTATGGTCTGCGCCTCCTTCTGGGCATCAGCCAGTATGCTTTTTGCCTTCTGCTCTGAAGAACTGAGCTTGGAATCAATAATGTATTTCCTGTAAAAAAAACCTACCAAAAAACCTATAACCAGGATTGCCAGGCCTATGGAACCGATTCTAATTAACTCTAACACTTTCTACCATCCTCTCTAATAAAAAAAGCCAAGCATATTGCCCGGCTTCCAATCTATTTGCACCATATTCAGTTTTTATTTTATAAGCGCAGCAAGCAGGCATTTAGGTAATTATACCCAATTCCCTTTTGTCTTTTCCTTTCACTTCTTGAACTGAAACACTCATTTTCTTGCTCTTAAACTTATAAAATTTATCTAAACTTAAAATAATTCTAATAAAGCGCAAATAACAACAACCAGGCAATAATATTACTTAATAATAATTTTTCAATCTGATAACTATTTTAACTATTGCTAACTTTTAAGTCAATGTTAATCTTTGGTTTCCACAGGCATAAGCCTTATCTCTTCGGTATCGGCAAGGCTTGCATTTCTGCCCCTGCACCGGGACATAATATTAAAAAATACAAGTTCAGCATCCCTAAGATCCCCTTCTTTTCCGTTAGCACCTGGCAATAGAACCTTACTGACTGCGGCTCTATCTGGGAAAATAGAAAGTACCAAAAAATGGTACTTATCTCAAATATAACAGCTTACAGCTCCCCTTTATCAAACCTCCCCGATAGGCTTCTCATGCACTTTTGTTCAATCTCTCTATCAGTGTGGTATACTGCCCAGAACTAGGAGCATAGAGAAATCTAAACAGGTTATTCTATAAAAAAATTGTGACAGGCCTTACAAAACATTACGTGGCCCAATGCTATGGCAGTTTTTCAACAGACCATCAGATTTCCAGGTGAATATGCAGTGCCTCTTCAACTTTTTTCATAGCATCTGGTAAAATTTGGCCAATTTTTTTAACAAGCCTTGATTTATCTACTGTTCTAATCTGGTTGCATTTTATTTTTGAATTAAAAGAAAGGCCTGAATTTTCCTTATAAACCATAACTTCAAAAGGATAGACCTTTGTTGTAAAAGAGGTTATTGGAATAACTGTTACAGTTGAAGAATACTTATTGTTCTTATCGTTGGAGATTATTAGAGCAGGCCTGGTCTTATCTATTTCACTGCCCCTTATCGGCTCCAGGGATACCACCCAGGTCTCGGCTCTTTTAGGATGATCATTCACCCTGGCCAACCTTCCAGAGTTATATCCTCCCATTCTTCATTTAATTTTTTATCAGATTCATATTCTTTTTTATAACCCTCAACCAAAATGGCATCTGTTTTTTTCTTTATGTCCCTTTCAATTTTTTCTGATACAGCTTCTGAAATAAATCTGCTTTTATTATTGTAAGCATTTAGGGCTTCAGCTATTTTTTCCGGCACTGTTATATTTAATCTTTTCTTTCTCATTTATCTTCCCAAATGTATAGTAAACCTGTATAGATTATACACAATAATTATGGCATAATCAATGCGTTAATCTTTGGTTTCCACCGACACAAGCCTTATCTCCTCGGTATCGGCAAGGCTTACATTTCTGCTCCTGCACCGGGGGCATAATATTAAAAAATTATCAATCTCTGAAGTCCTGCTGCAGTCCCCGCAAACCAGCTTTACCGGTTTTCTCTCAAATACAAGTTCAGCATCCTTAAGGTCATCTTCCTTTTTCGTAAGCACCTGGTAATAGAACCTTACTGACTGCGGCTCTATCTGGGAAAGGGTGCTTAGCTCGATATTTACCTTGGTGACTCTTCCGGTATTTTTACCTTTAATGTTTTTTTTAATTATATCTATTATTGAACTGGTAATAGAATACTCATGCATTATCTAACCTGTAAAAATATCTTTAAACTTTTCCATAATCCTTATACGGGACTATCTTAGGTCATCTATTACTATATCCCCAACCTGGTAACGGTAACCCAGGCTTTCAGAAATTACAGGGCACTTTACCTTAAGCAGGAAGAATATCTCTTTATCTTCCCCGCTCAAAGCCTCATAGTTGCCCTGCCCCTTGGAGATCACCAGGTCAGCAGCCTTAAACTCCTCTTTGAACTGAGGGGAGGCGAGGTTTAGCATTGCTCCCGGAAGATCTGTTCCGGTAGTTATAACTTTAAGGGTATCAGCCAGCCCGACTTCTCTTGCATCTTCCATAGTAGCATCATTCATAACCGGTCCCCCTCTTACAGCAAATACCACTTTGCTGCCGTTAAACTCTTCTATGAACACCTTGTCAAAAACAATTTCTCCTGCATTATCCCCAACATACAGTATTTTTTTAGCCTCCCTTATCTTATCTTTTAAAAGCTTTATCTTCTCCTGATTCAGGTCCTGGCTGAGGGCATCTTTTATGGTATCCCTTACCGTCTGCTCGTCCATATCCAAAATCTTTACAAAATCAATAATATTGCCGGCAATAGCTATCCTCAATGCAGTCTGGAACCGGTCAGAAGAGTTGGCTATCATTTCCTTTACCTCATCCTCCAGATTAAGGCACATGCGGTTGAATTTTTTCTTCAGGCCCCGGTAAGGATCTTTTTTGGGCTCATGCCTCCTTACAACCTCCTGCGCAAGGTTAAATGTATAGAAAGCATGCTCCCCTATCTTAAAACCTGATACCGCCTGCAATGCTTCCCTCGCCATCTGCTCTTTGGTTTTTTCGTCTACGCCTAGAAGTTCTGCTGCCTGCAGTACCTGATTCACATAGCATGGAACGCATTTTAAATTTAATTTCATTTATTTCTTTCTAGCTGGTTTATTAACTGTAAAGGTACTCTTTTATAGTCTCCCACATATCTATAATCTTAGCTGCTGCTTCGCTCTGTTTTGAGTCTACTATAAATTTCTTCTGTGAAAGATAGATGGAAACCTGCTCATCATAAGGTATTTTCCCAATCATTTCAATGTTTTTCTGGATACAGTATTCCTCAATTTCTGCCGTATTTTCCGTATTTAAGTCAAATTTATTTATGCAGGCAAACACCTTTATATCAAAAATTTTTGCTACCTGGTAGACCTTCTTAAAATCGCTTATGGCAGAAAGAGTGGGCTCGGTTACTATAAGGGCAGCATCTACCCCGTTAAGGGAAGATATCACCGGGCATCCTATGCCCGGGGCCCCGTCTATGATTACAAGTTTGAGGTCCTTTTCATTGGCCATGTCTTCAGCGGTATTCCTGATTCTGGTAATGAGCAGGCCTGAATTTTCTGCACCCGGTATTAGCCTGGCATGAACCATGGGGCAAAACCTGGTCTCTGAAATATAACTTGTGCCCTGGACATCGGATTTCAGCTCCAGCACGCCCTCCGGGCAGGCATAAACACAGACCCCGCAGCCTTCACAGCGCAGGGGATCAATCTTTATATCTGTCTCTGAATCTGTGATAGCTTCAAACCTGCAGAGCTCCCCGCATTTTCCGCAATTTATGCATTCTCCTACCAGGGTAGCCACTGCTCCGCCCTCAAATTCTTCCTCTTTTTTTATCTCCGGCTCCAAGAGTATATGCAGGTTTGCCGCATCCACATCACAGTCAACTGCAATATGATCATTTGCCAGCTTTATAAAATTGGAGGCCACGGTAGTCTTTCCGGTGCCTCCTTTTCCGCTAATAATGGTCAGCTGTTTCATGTTCCCAGTTCCTTTTCTATTTCCTTAACGATGTTTTCAAATTTCTCCCTGTAGCTCTCATCATAATCGATAATGGATTCTCCCCGGGAGTAATGTTTGGCAATCTGAGCATCATTGGGAATTTTTGCCAGAATCTTTACATTATTATCCAGGCAGTATTTTTCTACCTTGCCGTCCCCGATACCGTCCCTGTTAATGATAACCCCAAAGGGCTTTTTTAAATCTTTGAGCACCTCAATAGAAAGCTCCAGGTCATTTAAGCCGTATGGGGTAGGCTCGGTTACCAGAATACAGTAATCGCAGTCCTTAACCGAGAAAACCATGGAACAGGAAGTTCCCGGAGGACAGTCTATTATGGTAAGTTCCCTATCTGATATAGCCTTATCCAGTGCTGACTGTACTGAAACCGTACGCATGGACCCAGGTTTTAAATCCCCCATAAAATAATCTATATTGGGCTCTGCTTCACCCTTCTTAATCTCTCCTACCACTACATCCTTTTCCCTTACCGCTCCCTGGGGTCCCACCAGGATACAGCCTCCGCATCCATGGCATAGCTCAGGGAAAAATATTACATCATCTCCCACCACTGCCACTGCATTGTAATGGCAGAAATCAGCACATTTTTGAAAATCAGCCCCGGTTTCAGTCAAGAAATAAGGGTGTTTTATGGTAACTTTTTGGATATGCTTAATACTGGGTTTTAAAAAGAAACTTGAATTAGGGGCTTCCACATCATAATCCATAAACTGGCAGTAGCCTACTGCCAGGGCAAGGTTACAAGCAACAGTGGTTTTTCCAGTTCCCCCTTTTCCGCTGGCAACTGAAATTATCAATTTAACCTCTACCTCCTCCGCCCATTCCGAAGTGGGAACCTACGTCAGGGGCAGTAGTTTCATTTAGCTGGCCGGCTTTAAATTTTTCCACAGCTTCGCTCACCTTTCCGCTAACCCCGGAATATACTTTTATACCGGCAGCAGACAGTACCCTGAATGCATTAGGGCCTACATTGCCGGTTATGACTGCTTTGGCTCCCCGCCTGGCAATTTCCTGGCCGGTTTGTATTCCTGCGCCCCCCATGGCTCCTCTGGCCTCGTTGGAAAGGTGCTCAAAAGAATCATTTTCAGTATCGTAGAATATGAAAAAAGGACACCTTCCGAATCTGGCATCCACATTAGACTCCAGGCTTGTCCCCGTAGATGATAATGCTACAATCATTTTTTTCCTCCCTCTAATAGTTATTTAAAATTAACCAGCCTCTTGCCGCATTTAGGGCATTTTATTTTACTCAGCTTATATTCCTGTCCCCTAAGGTCGCTTTTTTTTACAAAAAAGTGATAATTGCCCTTTGTGCATTTAGAGCTTACTATATTCTCATTGGCAATATAATTGCCACCCTCAAATTTTATTGCTTTTCCTTCCGTAATAGAAGTAGCCAGTTTTTTGCGGGCAGACTGAAGAAGCCTCTGAAAAGTAGACCTGGATACACCCATGAGCTTGGCTCCTTCAGTCTGTTTTAGGTCCTGGCCGTCTTTGAGTTTTAAAGCTTCCATTTCTTCAATGGTGAGGCTCTCTGTCTCAATATTTTCCTCTGATGCTCCCATAGGCTTATACAGTACATACAGGGGAAGCTTATCCACTATTTTTTTTATCCTTGGCCTGGCACTCATTCTCTCACCATATTAGTGCCGCATTCAGGGCATTGCATCTCAAAGCACGGGACTCCGGGCTTATGTTCAACCTTCTTGCCGCAGCTGGGGCATACACAATTACCACCAGGGCCTGCTCCCTGTCCGCCCATTCTTCCACTTGCTCCGCCTCGGCCAAGCCCTCTTCCTGTTCCTGGTCCCTGGCCTGACGGTCCTGTTCCGTCTCCTCTTGGCATAATCTATTCCTCCTTATGATCACATTCTGATTTATCAATTCCATAGCCCTTGCCTTCACCTGGGCTGCATATACTCTGGCCGCCCTCCAGGCTGCCATCCAGAATTTTTTCTATTACCTCAGCAATACTGCCTTCTACTCCCATTACCGCTTCCATTCCTGCCTCCTGGAATAATTGCTGCGCTCTTATCCCCATGCCTCCTGCTATAATGCAGTCTACCCCCTGCTCGGATAGGTACTGGGGCAGAAATCCGGGATGGTGGCCTGGATTATCTACCACTTTTTTCTCCGACACCCTTCCTTTGCTTATTTCTACGAGAGTAAACTGGGGGCATCGTCCAAAATGTGGTGAAACCTTATTACCGTCTGTGGAAATAGCTATTTTCATATCTTCTCCTTGGGTATTACGTATCTGTTATTATCTTTTAAACTATATTTTATTTTCCCCTCATTTAACATTTTATCACATATCTTTATAACTTCATTTAAATTAAATCCCAATGCCTTAGCTATATCTGCCACCGATGAAGGCCTTCTGTCTATAAGAGCAGCGACCTCCTTTTCCATGTTTTTTAAGCCACTGCTGTAATCCTTGTAGTCTACCTTTCCAATAATCTCTGCCTTCTCCCCCAGTATATATTTAAACTTCTCAAGCCTGTCTGTATCAGGAAGCTTCATATAACCTATGCCCGCCGGCCTCACCGCAGTATTCAGGTGGATCTTTTCAATACCGGTGCTCAAACCTTCAACTATCTGTTTAAACTTATGGGCATGGCTGCTGCTGTCGTTTATATTATCCATAACCATGATCTCCAGCCATATCCTTCCTCCAAAAATTTTGGTCAAATTTTTCAGCCCTTCAATATTTTTTTCAAAACTTACCCCTTTAGCAGGTCTGTTTATCTTCCTTAAGGTTTCACCGTCAGGGCCGTCCAGAGAAACTTTGATAATATCCGCTTCCCTGATATCCTCCCTTACTTCTTGCAGTAGAAGGGTGCCCCCGCTGGTAAGCACCGCCACCGGGATGTCGGTTGCCTCTTTTGCTACTTTTATAAGATTGCCTATCTCTATATTCAGTGTAGGCTCACCAGACCCTGAAAATGTTACATAATTCAGATGGGGACAGGCTTTAACCCTATCCTTTAAACCCCATTCAAACTCTCTGTAGTCTATATCCATATACTTATTGCGCTCCAAGGTTTTTTTAGTGGTCCTTCCCAGCTGGCAGTATATGCAGTCATATACACAAACCTTATGGGGTATTATATCTATACCCAGAGAATAGCCAAATCTTCTTGAGAGTACCGGTCCATAAAACAAAACTTGCTCCTTTAGTATCTAAAAACCTTTCCCGTGCTTCCGTATTCAAACCTGGTTCCAAAATAATGCTCAAATTGAGCATAATGGTTTATGCCGCTGCAGTGCAGGGGTACAATTTTGCCAATCCTGTATCTTTTTATTTCTTCCAAAGTCTTTTCTACATAATTATCATCCCTCTGGGACAGGTGCAATCCTCCTGCTACCAATAAAAAATCATCCTTTCCCGAGAGCTCTGATGCTTTTATCATTGTATTTACTAATCCACTGTGGGTACAGCCCAGCAAAAGTATGTTTCCCTGTTCATGCTCAATCAGGATTGACTGATCATCACGTATCTCATCTTTTAGGTAATCCCCATTATCCTCTTTTACAAAACCGGGATCCACATACTCAAAATTTGTAACCCTGGGAATTTCTCCGGTGGTATATAAACCCTCAGCAACCTCTGAACTATCCTCAGAGAGTATAAAGTTTAGTCCTGCATCTTCAAACTTTTCCCGTTTCCCCATTCCTGCATACTTTAGCTTATCCCCATGCCTGACAAACTTCTTTTCAAAAATGTCCGGATGACCATATATTTTTACCCCTGGATTCCTTTGGGCTGCCTCAAGCAGCCCCCCGCAGTGATCATAATGTCCGTGGCTAAGCACTATGGCATCAAGGTCCTCCATGCCCAGGTTAAGGACACGGGCATTTTCCAGCAGCTGGCTGCTCTGCCCGCAGTCAAAAAGCACCTTTTTTTCTTCTTTTTCAATAAGCATGGATAGTCCATGCTCTGCCTTTATCTTGAAAATATTAACACAGTTATCGATTAGAACCGTTATCCTGAGTTTTCCGCTTTTAACTGTCATTCTTTGAAAATCCCCTCTTTGCCTCGGCCTTGCCCAGCTTATAATATGTCTTCTGGGCATAGACTATCGGGTCTAACTTGCCATAATCTATCTTGTCTCCGTCCAGTATCGCCTGGCTTATATGGACCTTTACTATCTGGCCAATCACCAAATTAGCTCCCTCTATATTATGAATTTCCTTCAGTCTGCACTCCAGGTTAATTGGGCACTGCTCTATAAGTTTTGCCCCTACCGCTGCAGCCTTTTCAGGAGTCAGGCCGGCAGCATCAAACTTATCTATTTCATCCCCGTGATGCTCTCCGCAGAAATCAACTTCCTTCAGAATATCATGGCCGGCTATATTTATGACAAATTCGCCATTGCTTTTAATATTTCTGAAAGAAAGCTTTTCCCCTCCCAC
>JBNJCW010000007.1:0-45385 GCA_051744345.1 Actinomycetota bacterium | reverse complement strand
TTTATGTTTACGTTCAGCTTTTTACGAGTTCTGATACTCGGCTTGCAATCCAAGCTCAACCTATCTCCGTCGAATCCATTTCGCCCCCTATTTGGAGCAATATATATAATACAACATAATCAGCGGTATTTCAAAGCCCTTTTTATCTCCTGCTGCATCTCTTTTTCCTTTAGTTCTCTTCTTTTATCCCTTTTAAGCTTTCCCTTGGCCAAGGCAAGCTCTACTTTTACCTTATTACCCCGGAAGTATACCTCCAGGGGTACCAGGGTAAGGCTTTTATCTGTCAGTTTGCCGGCCAGCCTGTCTATTTCCTTTCTATGCATCAGGAGTTTGCGGGTCCTTTTTGGCTCTATCTCCTCTATCCTGGACTTATGGTATGGAGAAATATGCATATTATACAGGTAAGGCTGGCCATCCCTTATGCGGGCATAACTGTCTTTTAGGTTCAGTTTATGCTCCCTTATGGACTTAACCTCGCTGCCCTTAAGGGCTATGCCTGCTTCATAGGAGTCCAGTATGAAGAAATCCCTCAAGGCCTTTTTGTTCCTGGCAGCTATCGCCCTTCCCTCTTCAGAACCTTTAGCCATCGCCGCTACCAATCATCTCTTTTATTGTCTCCAGTGCTTTTTCCAGCTGCAGGTCTTCTTCTGCTTCCATATCTAGTGCTATGCTTACATCTGGTATTATGCCTCTTCCCTCTATTGACCTGCCTGAGGGAAGAAAGTACTTGGCAGTGGTAAATTTTAAGCCGGAACCGTCGGAAAGCTCCTGTATGGTTTGCACAGTTCCCTTCCCAAAACTGGTTTCGCCTACCAGGGTGGCCCTTCCATTTTCCTTAAGAGCGCCAGCCGCAAGCTCTGAAGCACTGGCCGAAAAGCCGTTTATCAAAACCACCAGAGGTATTTCAGTGTAGCCTCCTTTTTTAGCCTCAAAGGTTGAAATACTTTTACTGTCTCCGTTTCTTCCTTCAACCGTAACTATGGTCCCTTCATCAAGAAAAACATCGCAGACATCCACCGCATCATTCAAAATTCCACCCAGATTGTTTCTCAAATCCAGTATAAGGCCGCTGGCTCCGCTGTCTACAAGCTCTTCTATCTCCTGGTTTAATTTCTGCGCGCCCTGCCTCTGGAAGCCAATATATTGTATATAGCCTATATCATCTTCCAGCATCTCGGCAAAAATATTGGGTATGTAAAACCTCTGCCTGGTTATATCTATTTCAAAGCTCTCCCTTTGCGAAGGCCGGTATATAGTAAGATTCACCGAAGTACCTTCCTCACCTTTTATCATGCTAACCACTTTTTCCAGGGAAAAGCCCTGGATAGGCTCGCCTTCCACTTCTGTTATTATATCCTGCTCTTTTAAGCCTTCCTGCTGAGCAGGAGTGCCTTCAATTACATTGACAATAACCACCTTTTCGTCTTCATCCAGGGTAACCACTACTCCTATTCCGCTCATGGTGCCCGAATATGATTCCATTATCTGTTCGTATTCTTCCTGGGTGAAATATTCAGCATGCCTGTCTCCCAGGCCTTCCAGCATCCCTTCAATGGCATACCTTAACAACTCTTCTTTTTCCGGATCATATATCGAGCTGCTGGTAATTAACTCGATTGCCTCCTCTAATGGCTTTAAACTGAAAGGCTGGTCCTCCCTTTGGCCAGAATCCTGCCTGTCGGTAACCTCCATAAGGCTGCTGGCGCTGCTGTCGGTAAAATCCTTAAAGGTATAGAAATTAATACCCAGCCAGAAACCGGTAGAGAACACAAATATTACCGCTACCAGTATAGCTATAATTTTAATAACCAATTTCTTAAACATATAAATACCACCTAAAATAATAAGGGTTCTGTATATAACTTATATTCTTTTCCCCTAAAAAGCAATATCTGCTAAATCTATAGATGCCCTAGAGGATTCTGGGGGTTGCCGTTAATCCTTACTTCAAAATGAAGGTGAGGGCCTGTGGTCCAGCCTGTCGAGCCCACATAACCTATTACCTGGCCCCTCTCTACCATCTGGCCTGTGGATACATTAAAACTGGAAAGATGCGCATACCAGGTTGCATAGCCTCCGCCATGGTAAACCATTATGGAATAGCCGTATCCCCCGAAATAGCCTGCCTGCACTATCTGGCCCCCGTCAGCTGCCTTTACCTGTGTGCCGTGGGGAGCAGCTATATCAATCCCTGAATGGAATCTCCTTGTGCCAAATATGGGGTGCACACGGTAACCGAAGCCTGAGGTTAACCTGCCGGCTACCGGCCAGGCAAGCCTCCCCCCGGGTGCGCTTCCGTAACGGTAGCTTTCCAGTATTCTTTTTACCTCTGATTCCTTCTGTTCCAGCTGCCTTTCCATGCGGATAAGCGCATCTTTGTTGGCCCTGGTTTCAGAAAGGAGGGTATTTTTTTCATTATATATGCCCTCAATCTCTGATTTTTTGGCTTCCGCCTGACTTACCAGGGATTCTACTTCCTGCTTATGTTCCCTCTGCTTTTCCCTTAAATCAAGTATAGATTTCTTGACACTCAGGGTGGCCTGTTTTTTATCCTTGATGCCGGTAATTATATCTGTATCCTTTTCAGCAAGGGTATTCATGAGCTTAAGGCGGGAAATGAATTCGATGAAATTTTCAGCTTTAAGCAGTATTTCCAGGATGTTTATGTTTCTGTTCTTGTAGATGGATGCTACCCGGTCATTTAGAACCTGTACCTTTGATTCCAGCTCTTTTTCTATATCTTTTAGCTCCTGCTCTTTTAAGACCAGCTCAATGGTGGTTTTATCAATCTGGGTTTTTGCTTCGCCCAGCTTCATATTCAGCTCATCAAGCTGGGAAAGCGCACCCAGAAGCTGCTCTTCTACCACTTCTACCTGCTGGGTATACTCCTGCTCCTGTTTCTTTACTTCCTTGATCTTTTCCTGGGTTTCTTCCCTTTCCTTTTGAATCTGTTCGAGGTCTTGCTCAAGATTCTGGGCATGCAGTTTGGAGGGTGGCAGATAGGTAACAATACTTATGGTCAACAGTATTATTGCTATGAATATGGCTATAATATTTTTACTGTGATACTTCATTGCCGAGTATTATTTTTTTCTAAGCTTATTTTACCATAACTATTTTAAATTTCTAATTTAAACCTTAAGATATCTTCGAAGGGCCAGGGCACTGCTTATAAGGCCAAGGACAGCGCCCAGGCCAAAGAGGACAAAGTATATGTATATTATTACATTTCCGCTCCCCACAATAGCCAGGTCCTTGATCCTCATGGTATCCGCAATAGCCCTCTCTCCCCTGATAAGCAAAAAGTTTCCGAGAAAATAAAGTATTGTTGCCGATATCAGGCTGCCTACAATTCCTTCAAAGAACCCCTCAAAAAGGAAGGGAATCCTTACAAACCAGTTCGATGCCCCTACCAGCTTCATTACCTCTATTTCTTTCCTTCGGGCATGAATGGAAAGCCTGATGGTATTGTATATAAGCACAATAGTGGCCAGCAGAAGGACAATAATCACCAGTATGGAAATGGTGCCCACTATGGCAATTACAGAAAAAAGCCTGTTTACATAATTCTGCCCGTATATAACGTCATTTACCCCCTCTATGTAGCTGCCGTCCCTGTCCAGGAAGCGGAGGGCCACCTGGTCTACTTTTTCCGGATCATTTAAGGTCAGCTCAAAGGATGAGGGAAGGGGGTTTCCCTGTATCTCCCTTAGAATGTCGCTGCCCTCATTCTGCTGCCTGAACTGCTCCAGCGCCAC
This sequence comes from Actinomycetota bacterium, assembly GCA_051744345.1. Taxonomy (GTDB): domain Bacteria; phylum Actinomycetota; class Humimicrobiia; order Humimicrobiales; family Humimicrobiaceae; genus Halolacustris. The sequence goes on along the minus strand of JBNJCW010000007.1, from coordinate 41,627 downwards.
TTCCTTGGATACAAATTTTACATCTTTTATTTCTTCCCATCCGCTTATTTCTTCCTCTAGGTAGTTCTTTAAGTCTTCGGTAACATTGTCCTCCAGGTATACAGCAATCTCCACCTGGCTCTTTACCGAGTTCAGTATCATCATCACATCATAAACCAGAATTGAAAACATCCCTACCATAAACAGGGTTATAGCTACTGTAGTAATAGCCGTAAACCCCATAAGGAAGTTTCGCTTAAAGCCCGAAAAAGTTTCCCCAAAATAGTACTTTGCTCTGGTCATCAGTCTCCGTAGACTCCCCTCTTCTGGTCCCTTATTATCTCCCCGTTTTCCATCTCCACTACCCTCCGGCGCATTGAATTTACCACGCTCTTGTCATGGGTAGCCATTACTACGGTGGTGCCTATAAGGCTTATCCTGGAAAGAAGCTTCATTATGCCTTCACTGGTCCCGGGATCAAGGTTGCCGGTCGGCTCATCAGCCAGAAGTATGGGAGGGCGGTTTACAAAAGCCCTGGCGATAGACACCCTCTGCTGCTCTCCCCCTGAAAGCTGGTGGGGAAAAGAATGCATTTTCTGGTACAGCCCTACAAGTTTTAAAACCTGGGGAACCTGAATCTTTATAAGATAAGAAGGCTTGCCGATTACATCCAGGGCAAAAGCCACATTCTCATAAACGGTTTTGTTTGGCAGCAGCTTAAAGTCTTGGAAGACGCAGCCCATGTTCCTCCGGAGCTGGGGTATCTTGGATGATTTCAGCTTGCATATGTTCCTGCCGGCTATAAGGATGGAGCCCTGGGTTACATCAAACTCCTTTATAAGCAGCTTTATAAAAGTGGATTTGCCCGAACCGCTGGGGCCTACCAGAAAAATAAATTCGCCCTTTTTTAGGGTAAGATTTATGTTTTTTAGGGCAGCAGTATTGTCATCATAAATCTTGGTTACATTTCTAAATTCAATCATATTCATAATGGGAAATGGGAAATATAATTTTGTTTAGATAGAGTTTACCCCCTGGTTAATATTTTTTCAAGGTAACCCCTTATAAATTCATCAATATCTCCATCCAGCACAGACTGCACATCTCCCGCCTCCACTCCTGTGCGGTGGTCTTTTATGAGCTGGTAGGGCTGAAGGGTATAACTCCTGATCTGGTTGCCCCAGCCTATATCTTTTTTCTCTCCCCTTACCCGCTCAAGCTCTTCTTCCTTCTTTTTTAACTCCAGCTGGTACAGTTTTGACTTTAAAATCTGCATGGCAGTCTGGCGGTTCAGGTTCTGGGAGCGCTCATCCTGGCAGCTGACCACTATTCCCGTGGGGATATGGGTTATCCTTACTGCAGAATCGGTGACATTTACATGCTGGCCGCCGGCTCCGCTTGAGCGGAATGTATCCACCTTGAGGTCTTCCTTGCTGATATCAACATCCACCTCATCTTCAAACAAAGGGGTTACATCCACCGAAGCAAAGGATGTGTGCCTCCTGGCTGAAGAATCAAAGGGAGAAATCCTTACCAGGCGGTGTATTCCCTTTTCTCCCTTAAGCAGGCCGTATGCATTATCGCCCCTGACAGTTAGGGTAGCATTTTTTATTCCCGCCTCATCCCCGGCCGAAAGGTCCACCACCCTGTAATTTAATTTCCTTTTCTCCATCCAGCGTGTATACATCCTTAAAAGCATCTCTGCCCAGTCCTGGGATTCTGTTCCCCCCGCTCCGGGGTGGATGTTCAGCACTGCGGGATAAGCATCGTAGGGGCCGCTCAGTATGGCTTTCTCTTCAATGTGGGCGGCCAGATTCCTTAGAGCCTTGAGGTTTTCCTCAAGCTCAGACCTTACTTTCTTATCTTCCTCCTGCCCGAGTATCTCCAGGGCAAGCTCTGCATCCTCCACCCTGTGCTCAATCTCGGTGTATTGGTCTATTATCTCTTTCAAAGAGTTTACCGCCCCAATTATTTTCCTGGCGCGGTCCTTGTCATCCCAGAAATCGGGCTGCATTGTTTCTTTCTGCAGGCTGGAAAGCTTTTTTCTTTTTTTACCTATTTCAAAGACAGTCCCTTAAAAAAACAATCTTTTCCTTTATTTCCTGAAGCATATCTGCATAATCGTCTAACATAAATACTACCTTCCGCAACACTTTTTATATTTCTTGCCGCTGCCGCAGGGGCAGGGGTCATTCCTTCCTATCTTCTTGCCAGTCTTCCTGGCGCCCACACTGACTTTCTGCCGGTTGGTCTTAGCCGGCCCGCTGGCGCTTACATTGCTCACTGCCGGCCCGGGGACCTCCCTTTTCCTTATTTCCAGCCGGGCATTGAACAGCAGGTTTACCGTGCTGCTCTTTATCTCTGAAACAAGCTCCTTAAACAGGCCAAATGCCTCGTGCTTGTATTCCACCAGCGGATCCCTCTGGGCAATGGCCCTCAGCCCGATGCCCTCTTTTAGGTAATCCATCTCCAGGAGGTGCTCCCTCCAGCGGGTATCTATAACATTCAGCATGGCCATCCTCTCCAGCCTGCGCAAAATTTCAGGCCCAAGCTCCTCTTCCCTCTGGCGGTAGAGATTAACGGCTTTTTGCTTGAGATCATCCTTAAACTGGTCTGCTGCAATACTGCTGTCCTTTATTGAAATATCAACAAGCTTCTGGCCAAACACAGCCTCCATGGCTCCCGAAAGCTCTTCCAGGTCCCAGTTTTCAGGATAATCATGCGGATTTATATGGGTCCCAACCATATCCTCCACAACCTCGCCAATCATGGAAACAGCAGTTTTTTCAAGGTCCTTGGCCAGCAGTATCTTTTTCCTCATGGAATATATTATTTCCCTCTGCTTGTTCATCACATCATCATATTCCAGCACATGCTTCCTTATCTCAAAATTACGGGATTCCACCTGCCTCTGGGCATTCTCCACCGCCCTGTTAATCATGGGATGCTGTATGGGCAAATCATCGGGGAAACTAAACCTTTCCATTATCGCCCTCACCCTCTCGGAACCGAAAAGCCTCAGCAGCTCATCTTCGGTGGAAAGGAAGAACTGGCTTGAGCCCGGATCGCCCTGCCGGCCGCTCCTTCCCCTCAGCTGATTGTCAATCCTCCTTGACTCATGGCGCTCTGTGCCCAGGACATGCAGGCCCCCGAGCTTTGCTACCCCTTCTCCCAGGATTATGTCCGTTCCCCTTCCGGCCATATTGGTAGCAATGGTAACCGTTTGCCTCTGGCCGGCATCAGCAACAATTTCGGCTTCTTTTTCATGATGCTTGGCATTCAGCACATTATGGGAAATGCCTCTTCTTTTGAGCATTGCAGAGAGCAGCTCGGACTTTTCTATGGATATGGTGCCTACCAGCACCGGCTGGCCCTCCTGGTGGCGCTGTGCTATATCCTCTACCACATTCTCAAACTTTACCTTTTCGGTTTTGTATATAAGGTCCGGAAGCCTTTCGCGTATAAGGGGCTTGTTGGTAGGTATAACCACCGTTTCCAGCCCGTATATATGCCTGAACTCCTGGGCCTCGGTTATGGCTGTTCCGGTCATGCCCGCAAGCTTGCCATACATCCTGAAATAGTTCTGGATGGTAATGGTGGCCAGGGTCTGGTTTTCATCCCTTATATCCACCCCTTCCTTGGCCTCTATGGCCTGGTGCAGCCCTTCCGAATACCTCCTGCCGGGCATAAGCCTGCCCGTAAACTCATCTACGATTATGACTTCCCCGTCTTTTACAATATAGTCCACATCCTTTTTAAAAAGGTGCCTGGCCTTAAGGCACTGGTTAAGCGCATGTACCAGAAGGTAGTTGGAAGGGTCATAAAGGTTTTCAATGCCTGTAACCTCTTCAACCCTGGCTATGCCATCCTCAGTGACGGCAGCACTTTTTGCCTTCTCGTCTACATCAAAGTCCCTGTCTGTTTCCAGGAGGGGGACAATCCGTGAAAACTGCTTGTAGAGTTTGGTGGTGCCGGTGGCCACCCCTGAGATTATAAGGGGGGTTCTTGCCTCATCAATAAGTATGCTGTCCACCTCATCCACAATAGCAAACTGGTGTCCCTGCTGGACCATATGTGAGCTGTCCTGCACCATATTGTCCCTGAGGTAGTCAAACCCGAACTCGTTATTGGTCCCGTAAACAATATCTGAGCTGTACTGTTCCTTCTTCTGGGAAGTATCCATCCCGTGCTGCAAAAGACCCACTCTCAGACCCAAAAATTCATATATCTTGCCCATCCACTCGCTGTCCCTTTTGGCCAGGTAATCATTCACGGTTACAAGGTGCGTGCTTGCCCCCCCAATGACATTAAGGTAGACAGGCAGGGTAGCTACCAAGGTCTTTCCTTCCCCCGTCTTCATCTCTGCAATCTTTCCCTCAAAAAGCACCGCACCGCCCATTATCTGTACATCAAAATGGCGCATGTTAAGTTTCCTGTCCGCAACCTCCCTTACCACCGCAAATGCCTCGGGCATCAAGCTTTCCAGGCTTTCGCCTTTTTCATGCCTCTGCTTAAACTGGGCGGTTTTGGAAGCCAGGCTCCGATCATCGGCAGCCTTTAACGGCTCCTCGAATTCCTTGGCCCTCTCTACCAGCTCTTCATATTTTTTAAGGGTTTTGCCTTCCCCAAATTTTAATATGTTTACAATTTTTTCAAACATAAATATTCACCATCTTACTCCGTGGTCGGTTCTATCATCCCGTAGTTTCTATCTTTCCTTTTATAAACCACTGCGGTAGCATTGGTTTCTGAATTTATAAACACAAAAAAATCATGTCCCAGAAGCTCCATCTGCATCACTGCCTCCTCGGGGGGCATCGGCTTTAGCATGAAGGTTTTAGTCTTTACTATCTGTTTTTTTATCTTCTCTGCCGCATTTACCTCATTGGGTTCAGCCGGGCCTTTCCTGCCCCTCTGTATCCTCTTGTTCTTAAACCTTTTTGCCTGCCTCTCCAGCTTGTCGCTTACCTTGTCTATGGCAGCAAAAACATCAAGGCCGGAGTCTTCAGCCCTGATTACCGCCCCGGCTGTAAATACGGTAACCTCGGCACGGTTATTTTCATTTATCCTGGGATTCTTTTCAAAAATTAATTTCAGCTCTATTTCAATTACCTTATCCAGGAATTTATCTACCCTCTCCTTTATCTTTTTTTCAGCATACCCTTTCATCTTATCATCCAGATCAATATTCTTGCTCCTGATCCTAAACTCCATGCTCTGCCTCCTTTAATTATTTTTAATCTCTACGTTTACGGCTACAGGACCCCTTTTATCTTCTCCCGGCTCAAATAAAATCTTCTGCCCTGCAGCCAGGCTCCTGAAGCCTGCTCCTTCAATAGAGCTGTAATGCACAAAAACTTCAGTCTCCCCGGAAACAATAAAACCGAAACCCTTTTCCGGGGCAAACCATTTTACTATTCCTTCAATTTTTTTCATATACCTACGCTCCCCTGGCTATGGTAAGGAGATATATCCTGTCCGCACCGGCATCCTTGGCCAGTTTAGCCATATGGTTTAAGCTGCTGCCGGTGGTAAACACATCATCTACCAGCAGCAAATTTTTACCCGCAAACCCCAGGCAGTCTGCCACCTTATATGCCCCTATGGGATTATAGCGCCTCTCCTGTGCACCTAAAAATTTCTGCTTGCCTGCAGGGCCAATCTTTTTGAAGTTATTAGCATAAGGTATTTTGAGCCTACTTTCAAGATGCGCGCACAACCTTTGTATATGTCCGTCAGGCATGCCGTCCATGCAGTCTATGTGCTGCATATGGTAGTGGCTGTTAAAGCAGGCCTCCAGAAACCGTGAAAGCAGGCCGGCCAGGGAATATATTTTCTGCTCCTTGTAGCGGAAAAGCAGGGTTTTTATAGCTTTAGAATAATAGGCAAAACTCCTGGCCTGGTAGTAGTAAAGCGTGTTTTGGCGGCAGTAGGTGCATACCGGGCCCCCAAGCTGCTTCCCGCACCTGGGGCATATATCCCTTCCAATAACCTCTATTTTCTGCCTGCAGTCCGTACACAGGGGCTCGGTGCACGGTTTTGAACACACCGGGCATACCGGCGGTATTATTATATCCTTTAAAGCTTCCAAGAAATTTAGCTGCCCTAAATTCACTTGATAATTATTTTTCCTGTTCCTGGTTGTTTAGTTTATCTATATTTATCACCTCATTGGACATTATCTTTACGCTGGGATGTATTATTATCCCGTCCTCAATTATGCTTTTGGAGCCTATTACCGCCCGTTCCAGCACAGATACTTTGTCCTTTATCTTTGCGTCATAACCTATTATGGCCCCGATAAGAGAGGAATCCTTTCCTATGTATCCGCTTCCCCACTTAATCCCCCGGTAAAGCACTGCCCTTTCGTCTACTACCGTGTTATCTCCCAGTATGATGGGGCCAAAAAGCTTGGCCTCTTTTTTAATTTTGCAGTTGTCTCCCATACACACCGGAGGGATTATGATCACGTCTTTTTCCACCTTGCAGTTTTTTCCGATCCATACCCCTTCCTTTATCTGCTTGCCGGGTATCTTGACCTTTACCTTTCCCTCCAGGGCATCAAAGTTTCCCTGCTGGTACTCATCAAGGGTGCCCACATCATTCCAGTACTGGGAATGGGTGTAGCCGTAGTAGGGCAGTTCTTTTTTGAGGAGGTCGGGGAACAGGTTTTTGCCAAAATCATAGAACTGCCCCTCGGGCATATGTTCAAAAATCCGGGGCTCAAAAAAATATATGCCGCTGTTGGCCAAATCAGATTTGGCTTCTCCGCTTAAGGGCTTTTCCTGAAAACCGTAAATCCTCTTTTCCTCGTCCAGAAGGACCACCCCGTACTGGGAGGTATCCTCCACCCTGGTAAGCACCATGGTGCAGATGCCCCCTTTCTTTTTATGGAACCTGGAGGCTTTTTCCAGGTCAATATCAGTCAGGGCATCGCCGCTTATTACCAGAAAAGGCTCTCCCTCAAAGAAATCCTCCACATTCTTGACTCCGCCTGCGGTTCCCAGAAGCTCTTCCTCATAAGAGTAAACCAGTTTTACCCCCCATCTTGAGCCGTCTCCAAAATAGTTTTTTATCGCATCCGCATACCAGTGCAGGTTGCATACTATTTCCTTGTACCCGTAACCTGCCAAAAGCTCTATTATATGCTCCATTACCGGTTTGTTCACGATAGGGGCCATGGGTTTGGATATCATGTCAGTTAAAGGCCTCAGCCTGGTCCCCAGACCTGCTGCCAGCACCATCGCTTTTTTCTTGCTCATATTTTATTTCAACTCCTCTTTTAATTTGCCAATATTTTCTGTATACGGAGGATAAGCAACTCCCGCCTCCGTTATGATCCCGGTTATATTTTCATGGCCGGTAACATCGAAGGAAGGATTTTCCACCTCAATGTAATCCGGTATTATGGCTTTTCCCATGACCTCTCTGACTTCCCGGCCGTCCCTCTGCTCAATAGGGATGCTGTTTCCGTCAGCAAGGCTGCTGTCTATGGTAGAAAGCGGCGCTGCCACAAAAAAGGGTATACGGTAGTAACGGGCCAGAACCGAAAGGCCCAGGGTCCCTATTTTATTGGCCGTATCCCCGTTTGCCGCTATGCGGTCTGCCCCCACCACCACTGCGTCCACCCTGCCTGCGGACATGAAATAGGCAGCCATGTTATCACAAATCACAAATGAAGGTATCCTGTCCCTGTAAAGCTCCCAGGAGGTAAGCCTTGCTCCCTGCAGGTAAGGCCTGGTTTCATCTACTATGACCTCTTTTACCATTGCCTCTCCGTAAAGGCTCCGGATAACCCCCAGAGCAGTGCCGTAATCGGCGGTAGCCAGGGCCCCTGCATTGCAGTGGGTAAGCACGGTTAGCCTGTCTTTTCCCAGAGCTTTTATGGCAGTTATCCCATTTTTGCCTATCTTTTTGTTTATCTTTTTATCCTCAGCCTCAATCCTTACCGCCTCAGACTCCAGGGCCTCCTTTATTTTATCAATATCTGAATCAATATTTTTATCCACAAGAGCTTCCATGCGCTTCAGCGCCCAGAAAAGGTTTACTGCCGTGGGCCTGGAGGCTGCCAGCATGCTGGCGGCCTCCCTTATTATCGACAGGAATTCATCTTTGCTGCTGCCTTCATAATTCTTTGCTGCCAGGGCAACCCCGTATGCAGCACATACCCCGATGGCAGGTGCACCCCTTACCACCATATCCCTTATGGCGCCAGCAACACTCTTGCTGTCGCGGCATTCAAGATACTGCTCGCTGAAAGGAAGCTTCCTCTGGTCAATAAGCTTAAGGCAGCTTCCGTCCCATTTTAAGGTTATGTTCCCATATGCCATGAGCTAAGGTACTCCTCCTGTTCGGGGGTAAGTTTGTCAATTTCTACTCCCATGGTGCCCAGCTTTATCTCCGCTATCCTCTCATCTATCTCCTGGGGGACAGGGTAGACCTTTTCCTTGAGCCTGGATGCATTTTCGTATATGTATTGTGCGCTTAATGCCTGGTTGGCAAAACTCATATCCATAACGCTTGCCGGATGCCCTTCGGCCGAACTTAAGTTAACCAGCCTGCCTTGGGCAAGCACGTATATCTTCCTTTTGTCCTTCATCATATACTCGGTTACATAGGGGCGTACCTCTTTTTCAGAAACGCTGTTTTTCTTAAGGTAATCCAGGTCTATTTCTACATCAAAATGGCCGGAATTGGCCACCACTGTCCTGTCCCTGCAGTTGGCAAGTATGGGCTCTCCTATCACATGCTTGTTTCCGGTAACAGAGAGGAAAACCTCCCCCACCTTTGCTGCCTCGGTATTGGACATGACCTCAAACCCGTCCATCTTTGCCTCCAGAGCCCTTAAGGGGTCAACCTCCAGCACGATGACCGAGGCGCCCATTCCCTTGGCTCTCATGGCCACTCCCTTGCCGCACCAGCCATATCCTATTACCACAAACCTCTTTCCAGCCAGCAGCATATTGGTAGCCCTGAGTATTCCGTCAATGGTGCTCTGGCCTGTTCCGTAGCGGTTATCAAAAAGATGCTTGGTCAGGGCATCGTTTACCGCAATGATGGGATAGCCCAGGACCTTGTTCTTTTCCATGCTTTTTAGCCTGATAACCCCGGTGGTTGTCTCTTCGGTGCCTCCCATCATGCCTGCCAGCATCTCTTTTCTATTGCTGTGCAGGGCAGATACGACATCGGCCCCGTCATCCATGGATATCTGGGGTTTTTTGTCCAGGACACTGTTTATGTGTTTGTAGTATGTGTCATTGTCCTCGCCCTTTATGGCAAAAACAGAAATTCCGTAATCCTTAACCAGGGAAGCGGCAACATCGTCCTGTGTGCTCAGGGGATTAGAAGCACAAAGGGCAGCATCGGCCCCGCCGCCTTTTAGCGCAATCATCAGGTTTGCCGTCTCGCTGGTAACATGCAGGCATGCAGCAATCCTGGCCCCCTTCAAGCTTCTTTTCTTTAAAAATTCATCCCTTATACCTGCCAGCACCGGCATATCCTTGCCGGCCCATTCAATCTTGTTTTTTCCGCTGGCAGCAAGGTTTAAATCCTTTACATCATAATCCATTATTTGGTCCTTTCTATCATTAATCAAGCTTCGCGAGCTCGGCTTTTAGTTTTTCAATTTTTTCAACCGGCGTGGGGTCAACCCCGGAAAGCAGGGCAAGGTAAACACTGGTTATATCCCCAATGTACAATGATGATATGGCCCTGCAGAACCTGGATTTTCCCTCTACAGGCACCTCTATTACCTGTCCCAGGTTCCGGGCAATCAGGGAAACAGTGGTGTCTATGCGCACCTTGATTTTCTGGTGCTCATCCTGTTCCCTTAGCACGATGAGGACAAAATTTTTGGTCACCGGTGCCAGCCTTTCCCAGCCCACGGTCTCATTGTGGTTAAGCTCCGGAAACTGGGCCCAGAAGCAGGGGGTCTTGGCATTTTCATTTATCTCGCATTTCCATCGGTAGGCTATGCAGGAAAGGTAGCCCTCTGTTCCATAGATTACAGGCAGCCTCTCTCCTATCGAGCAGGCAAGCTGCTTGGCAAAATTTTTGCTGGTTTGAACCCTGCGGTTTAACCTGGCAGAAAGCTGCCTTACAGCATCCAGCCCCTCCTGTATGTCGCTGTCTCCTACAGCCGCCATATCCAGTTTCCTTAAAGCCACCAGGGCAGGCAGGAAAAGATACCCTATCGCCCCCCGGGGCTGGTATCCTGAAGGAACCTTTATTATTGCACTGTCATGCTGTTCTGCCAGCTGTGCCAGCCTGCCTCCGGAGGTTACCGCCATTACAGTCGCCCCTTTATTTACGGCCTGTTCAGTGCATGCTATGGTCTCCTCCGTATTGCCGGAATAGCTCACCGGTACCACCAGCCAGTCCTTGGTAACATAGCCCGGGAGCCTGTAGCCCTTAACCGAATCAATAAAAATATTTATTTCATCCCTTATCAGGGCTTTTATCATATCTCCGGCAAAACCTGAACCGCCCATGCCCAGAAATGCTATCCCCGCATATTTTTTTCCGCTGATCTTGCTCAAGTCCACCGCCTGGGCAATCTTCTGCGCATCAGCCAGCTGCAGGGGGAATTCTTCCTCAACCCTGAGCATTCCTCCACTGTCAAGCTTTTCTATATAATCCATGTCATCAAGTTTTTGCATTGAATTATCTCCTGTTAATTATTTTACCTTATACTACAAATTTTTAGCCCATTATTCCATCAATTACTTTTTTACCCAGCCTGTGCAGGCTATCCAGCTTGTCCTGGCTGCTGCTCTCAGCATACACCCGGACCACCGCTTCGGTGCCTGAAGGCCTTATCATTATCCAGCTTCCATCAGCAGTGATATACTTATAGCCGTCGATGGTTACCACCTTATCTATGCCCAAATCCCCTATGGGGCCGGGCACTCCCCTCTTAAGCTCCGAAATCAGATTTTCCTTCTGCTTAAGGGTTATATGGTAGTCCTTCCTCTGGTAGGCAAAATAACCGAACCGCTCATACAGGCTGTCCAGTATCCGGCTTATCGGTTTTTTATGCAAAGAACAGATCTCTACAAGTTTCAGCCCCATAAGCATGCCGTCACGTTCGGGGATATTGCCGTAGCACCACAGCCCGCCGCTCTCTTCTCCCCCCATAATGACTCCCCCGTCCAGTATCTCTTTTCCAATATACTTAAAACCGATGGGGGTTGTCTTAAGCTCAAGGGAGTATTCTCTGCATATGCGGTCTATAACTGAAGAGGTGGAAACAGTTTTTACCACCCTTCCTTTTAGTTTCCTGTCCTCTGCCAGGTGCAGCAGCACCACCGCAAATATGTGGTGGCTGCTAATATAGTTTCCGCTGCTGTCCAGGGCGCCAATGCGGTCAGCATCCCCGTCCAGGCAGATGGCCATATCCAGGCCCTCTGCCTTAAGCTTTGAAACCGCATCCCCCAGATTTTCCCCGATGGGCTCGGGGCTGATGTTTCCAAAACCTGGATTGGGCTGGCCGTGTATCTCTACAAGCTTTTTAGGCTTAAGCTCTTCCATTATGGCTTTATATATACCCTGGCTTGCCCCGTACATGGGGTCAAGAAGCAGGCTGAAACCATGGCTGGCTGCTGCTTCCATATCTATTAAGCTGAATATATGTTTTTTGTAGTCTGCAATAAAATCTTCATATCTTATATCCTTAACATCCCCGCTGCTCTCGTCCAGGCAGCGGTAGAAAAGGCCGTCGTTTATGCCTTTCTGGACCCTCTTTTCAATCTTGGATATGATATCCATATCAGCAGAGCCGCCAAAAGGCCCCTTTATTTTAAAACCGTTATAGCAGTAGGGGTTGTGGCTGGCAGTAATCATTATTCCCAGGTCCGCATCCCGGTTTACTACCCCGTAGGAGAGTACAGGCGTGGGAACCACCTTATTAGAAACCACAGCAGAAACCCCGTTAGCCGCCAGCACCCCGGCAGCTGCACGCGCGAACCTCTCTGATAAAAACCTTGTGTCATACCCTATTACCACCCGGGGCTTTTGCCTTTTTGTTTCTGCTTTATGCTCGAGGTATTCACAAACCCCCTGGGTTACCACCTTTACATTTTCAAAGGTAAAATCATCGGCTATTATGCCCCTCCAGCCGTCGGTGCCAAACCTTATAACCTTGTCATTCATAAATGCCCGCCTTTAAACCTTTTTCTTAAGCCTGTTGTAATCATACTCTACCATTATTTTTACCAGCTGCTCAAAATCAACCCTGGGCTTCCATCCCAGGACCTCCCTGGCCCTGGTTGAATCCCCCACCAGCAGATCAACTTCGGCAGGCCGCATAAACCTTTCGTCTACCTTCACGTATTTCTGCCAGTCCAGCCCCATGCAGCCAAACGCCGCCTCCACCCATTCCCTGACCGTATGGGTTTGGTCGGTGGAGACAACATAATCCTGGGGACTGTCCTGCTGGAGCATGAGCCACATGGCCTCAATATAGTCTTTGGCATAGCCCCAGTCCCTTTTGGAGTCCAGGTTGCCCAGATAAAGGGCATCGGCCAGTCCCAGCTTTATCCTGGCCACCCCGTCGGTTACCTTTTTGGTAACAAACTCCATACCCCTGCGCGGCGATTCATGGTTAAACAGTATCCCGCAGCATGCAAATATGTCATAGCTTTCCCGGTAGTTTACGGTAATGTAGTGGCCGTAAGCCTTGGCCACCCCATATGGGCTCCGGGGGTAGAAGGGGGTGTTTTCATTCTGGGGAACCTCCCTTACCTTGCCGAACATCTCCGAGCTTGATGCCTGGTAAAACTTTATCTTCTTGTTCATATGCCTTACCGCTTCCATCATCCTGGTAACCCCCAGGGCAGTGAATTCCCCGGTAAGTACAGGCTGCTTCCAGGAGGTGGGTACAAAAGACATTGCCGCCAGGTTGTATATTTCATCCGGAGCCGCTTCCCTTACCGCATTCACAATGGAAAGCTGATCCAAAAGGTCTGCCTGCACAAACTCTATCCTATCCTTTATATGCTCTATCCTGTACAGATTCTCTACCGATGACCTTCTTATCATCCCGTAAACCTCATAGCCCTTATCCAGCAGAAATTCTGCCAGATAGGAGCCGTCCTGGCCTGTTATTCCCGTAATCAATGCTTTCAATTTATTCACCTCTCGCCTGTCTTTTTAAAATTTAATCTGGCCCGACTGTATCCTGGAATTGATACATACCTTGATGCCGTTCTTCAGCACATTGTTTTTCCCTATAATGCTGTTATCCCCTATCAGGGAAAGCCCTTCTATCCTTACATTTTTATCTATCTTTACATTCCTGGAAAGTATTGAATTCTTTATAACCGACCCTTTGCCCACCCGGCAGTGCTCAAAAAGCACGCTTCCCGAGATCTCCGCACCGGAGGATATGTAGCAGTTGTCCCCAATCACCGTAAGGGGCAAAATTTTTGCCCCCGGCTCCAGTATGGTGCCATGCCCTATAACCACCGGCCCGGAAGTAAAGTTTGAGTCATCATACTTTACCTTATCATCCAGATATATGCCCTGCCTGTATTCTTCGTAGGGGAAAGTAAAATTAATCTTTTGGTCCAGTATGTCATGGTGGGCCGCCAGGTACTTCTCCGGGGTTCCCACATCCAGCCAGTAGTCATCTGAACGGTAACCGTATATCTTATACCCCTTGGCCAGCGAGGCGGGAAAAAGCCCTCTCTCAAAAGAATAGTTTTCTCCGGCCGGAGCAAGCTCCATAACCTCAGGCTCTATTATATAGGTGCCTGCGTTTATAAGGTTGGTGGTTATCTCCTCTTCGCTGGGTTTTTCCAAAAATTCAGTCACCCTTCCCTGCTTATCGGTGGGAACCAGCCCGTAGGCTGTGGGGTCCTCTACCGGGGTAAGGGAAATGGTTATATCTGATTTCTTTTGCTGGTGGTAGCTAATCATCTCGGTAAGGTTGAGGGAGGTGAGTATGTCCCCGTTAAACACCATAAACGCATCACCCGCCAAATGCTTTTCCGCATTCTTTACCGCTCCGCAAGTGCCCAGGGGCTTTTCTTCCACCACATAGGTTATGTTTGCCCCAAATTTTGAGCCATCGCCAAAATACTGCTTAAAAATGGAAGGCAGATAGCCCATGGAAAAAATGATATCTTCTATGCCGTGAAATTTAAGCCAGTCTATAAAATTATGCATAAAAGGCCTGTTTACCAGGGGAAGCATTGGCTTGGGGTTTAGATAGGTGATAGGCCTTAGCCGGGTGCCTTTCCCCCCTACCAGTATTACTGCTTTCACTTTTTGCTCCTCTCCTTTCTTTTTACTCTTTCCCTCCACCATTCAAGGGTATGAAAAAGGGATGTTTCAAGGTCATATTTCGGCCTCCATCCCGTATCTTTTTTCAGTTTGCTGTTGTCCCCGTATATGGAGATGACATCTATGGGCCTGAACTTTTCTTTGTCTGCTTCCACCCTTATCTGCTTACGTTTGCTGCTGAACCCTATAAGGGTATCCAGTATATGCTCTATCTTTGTCTTTTTCCCGCTGCAGACATTATAGGGGCGGCCCAGGTTTCCCCTCTCAAGTATATCCGAGTAGGCCGCCACCACATCCCGCACATCCAGAAAGTCCCTGTAGGCCTCAAGGTTGCCCACCTTTATCACCGGGCCGGCCAGACCCTGCTCTATGGAGGCAATCTGTCTGGCAAAATCGCTGGCCACAAACCGCTCTGACTGGCCCGGCCCTATATGGTTAAAAGAGCGGGTTACAAAAACATTCATGCTGTAAGCCTTGCTGTAGGTAAGGGAAAAGAAATCCAGGGCTGCCTTGCTTATGGCATAGGGGTTCTGGGGAAAAATATTGAAATCTTCCGATATGGCCTCGCCGTCCTTGGAAGGCCCGTACTCCTCTGCGGTGCACACGGCCAGAATCCTTGCCCGGGGGCTGTGCTGCCTTACCGCATTAAGCAGGTTTATCCCCCCAAAGACATTAATCCTGAATGTATCTATGGGCTCTGCCCATGAATAGGAAACAGAGCTCTGGGCAGCAAGGTGGTAAACCTGGTCTGGCTTAAAATCTCTAATCAGCGTCTCTATCTCATGCCGGCGGGTCAAATCAACCTTGCGGCTTTCAATCTCCGGACTGACAGCATCCGTATTTATATCAATGCCTAAAATCCTATGGTTATCTTTTTGGAGGTGGCCGGTAAGGTGCTTTCCCACAAAGCCGCCGGCCCCTGTTATTATTATATTCAAAAATACTCCTGCATTCCTTTCAGCAAAATATATTAACTATTTTAATACAAAAAGCAAACTAAAAGAATAAGAATTCTGCTCCTGCCCAGCCTCAGCCTGATCATGGTAAAAAAAATCCGGGAAGCTAAAACTGCCGCCAGAGCGGGGATAAATATTATGCGCCAGTTCCTTTTATAATTTTTCAGGTAAAAAAGCAGTACACTTTTCTGCATCCTCAAAGTAGAGCTTAAGCTTTCGCCCCCGCTGCTGCCCCCTATGTGGTGCATGACCATAGCATGGGGGTAGTAGTATACCTTCCACCCCTTCTTCCATGCCCGGTAACAGAAATCCAGGTCTTCTACATACATAAAAAACCTCTCATCAAGGGGGCCCACCTCATCCAATGCCTTCCTCCTTATGCCCATGGCCGACCCGGATACCCAGTCCACCTCAAAAGGCCTGCTCCGGTCAACATCTGCCATCTTATATCTGAGGGAGAAGGGATTGGCAGGGTAGACCGCAGCCAGAAGGGTATGGACAGCAGCGGCAAACATGGAGGGAAACCTGCGGCATGAATGCTGTATGGTGCCGTCGCTGTTTACAATCATGGGGCCTACCACCGCCGCATCTTTGTTTTTATCCATAAAATCCACAATGCCGTCCAGGGAATTCTCATACACCCGGCAGTCGCTGTTCATGAGCAGTACATACCGTGACCGGCAGCATGAAACAGCTATATTGTTGGCAGCAGCAAAACCCTTATTCTCCTTGTTTACTATAAGCTTCACCCATCCAAAGCCATCCCTTACCGTCTCTGCAGTACCGTCTAAGGAGGCATTGTCCACCACCACTACCCGGTAGCTGCAGGATGGAGGATATTTCCGGATGGAGTTCAAGCAGTCTATAAGATAGGCCAGGCTGTTATAGCTTACAATGCTTATCAGCAGTTTGGTTTTCTGTGTATCTGTGGGCAATGGCATAAAGTCTTTTTATTGTATTCTAATACATTTGGGGGTCTTATGCCATAAGATTGGTTACTGGAGCATCATTCGTACGCTTTTTTGGGTAAGTTCGGTCCAGTTGGCGCCCCGGGGATTCAGCAGGCCCTGTATAAGGAAACCTATGGTCAGGGAAAAAAGTATCATGGCTACCTCCCTGCCGTCTTCTGCCTTAATTGAACCCTGCCTGATGCCTTCCTGGGCTATACCGGTAAAGAAGCTTAAAAACTTATCGTAGGATTTTTTATTTATTTTTTTCAAATCCGGATCTTTTAACCCCTTTATGTAAAGCTCCAGAAAAATGGGGAGCTGGCCCCTGGCATCAGCAAAGGCAGGCTCTATGGACTTGATTATGCCCGCAAGCAGCTGCAGCGCATTGTCTGTCTTAAGCTTTTCGGGGTCAATTTTGTCGGCCACCTCATCTATCCAGTGGCCCAGAAGTTCCATCAGGAGCTGCTGCTTGGTGGCAAAATGGTGATAGAACGCGCCCTTGGTTATGCCTGCCTGCCTGCAGATATCTTCCACCCCGCTGTCGGTAAAGCCCCGGGATGCAAAAACTTCCTGGGCAGCAGCCAGTATATTCTTCCTGGTTTCTATTCTTCTCTGCTCCTGGGTCATGGCACCGTCCTTGCAATATACCCATTAAGCCCCAAGGCATCAAGCCGGCCTATGGCCTCTTTCGCCTTTTGCCTGGATTCCGCCATATAATATACGGCAGGCCCGCTGCCTGTCAGGTGTATCGGGCTTATGCCGGTTTCTTCCAGTTTCTGCCCCCAGTGGACAAACCGGTCAAAGCATTCCCCGTAAATTTTCTCAAAAACATTAAAAAAGCAGCCGTCGAATCCATTTTTAGCCCCATCGCCCAGGCTTTCCATCAGCCTGGAAGTAAAACTGCCCCCGGTGTAATAGGAGGGTTTCAGGCATGAATAAAGGTGGGTCGTTTTTCTGCTAATACGGATGGGAAGCATTATTATCAGGAGCCATCTGGAAGGTATTCTGGGGATTTTTTCAATCCTCTCTCCCCTTCCCCTTACCAGGCAGGTTCCGCCATAGATAAAATAGGGGATATCCGAGCCTATTTTGGCCCCCAGCCCGGCCAGTTCATCTTCCTTTAGCCCCAGTCCCCACAGCTTGTTCAGTCCTTTGAGGGTGGCGGCTGCATCGCTTGAGCCCCCTCCCAGGCCGGCAGAAGAAGGAATGGTTTTCCTCAGCTGCACCAGTGCCCCGCCGCTGTAGCCTGAGGCTTCCTTTAAAAGAAGGGCTGCCTTGTATACCAGATTGTCAAACAAATAGTCCGATTTGTCTTCCCCGAAAAGGTTGTCCCTGTCCGGGAGGCCGGAGTATTCAGGGATTATCTTTATCCAGTCATTTTCCCAGAAGGTAAGGAGGTCACAAATGTCTATGGTCTGCATCACCGATTCTATCTCATGGTAACCGTCACCCCTTTTACCCAATACTTCCAGGGTAAGGTTTATCTTGGCAGGAGCTACCTCACATATCATTTCCATCACCTACAACCTTATAATCCTTTCTGCAATATCCTCGTTTACTTCGGTATCCACGCATCCGTCTTTGGTTAAAGGAACGGCTAATATTACCGGCAATTCGGTCGTGCCGCTTTTTCCTGCTATATCCCTTACCGCGCATACCCCCTCTTCCAGTTCCTTATGGCAGGCTATGGCCACTATTCCCCTGGGCTCCTTTTCCTTTATGAATTTTATGGCCATGGAGCCCCCGGGGGCAATACATACCCCCTTATAGCCCAGCCTCTGGGCTAAAATCCTCAGCCTGCCTATCACGCAGCGGCTGGGGCATTCATCCCTGCAGTTAAGCCCCTTTTTAGACATTTTTGCTTCACACAGCTCAGAGGGCCTCAGGCAGTGGGATATGAGCAGAACCCTGTCTGCAGGTTTTATCTCTGACATCTTTTTTTCCAGATTTCTGTCCGCAAGTTTTATTTTTCCATCCTCCATGATGTTTTCCATTTATTGGTTTTTAATTAGTCTTCTGTAATCGGCTAATGCCATAAGGGGGAAATAATCCTTATACATCTCATATTTTAAGTAAAAAGCACGGGGAAATCCACCGCCCGTATAATACTGCTCGCTCCAGGTGCCGTCACTGTTCTGGGTGCGGCCAAGGTGCTCAGCTCCCCGGCGCACCGCTTCCGGCAGCCCGCAGCAGGCCATCAGCCCCAGAAGGGCCCAGGCAGTCTGGGATGCTGTGCTTTTTTCCAGAGGGCGATAGCTTCCCTCCTCAAAAGAAAGGCAGCTCTCCCCCCATCCCCCATCGCTGTTCTGTATATCCTTTAGCCACTGTGCCGCTCTGCCGGCACAAGGCTGCAGCAGCCCGCCCGGCTGGCCCAGGGCGCCTGCAGCCTGTAAAACCTTGCTGGTTCCGTAGATATAGTTTACCCCCCAGCGGCCGTACCAGCTTCCGTCTTCTTTCTGGGAGCGTAAAAGGTACTTTATGGCCTTCTGAACCGGCCCTGTATTATCCCTGTAGCCCAGACTCCCCAGCATCCATAATACATGGGCGGTTATGTCCGGGCTTCCAAAATCAAGGGGGGTAATAAAATCAGCAAAAGGTATGCCCCTCAGTATCCTCTTACCATTGTCCCGGTCAAAAGCGGCCCAGCTGCCGTCTCTGTTCTGCATATCCAGCACCCAGTTTATGCCCCGCCTTATCGCTTCTTCCTTCTCTTTTCTGCTGGGGATATCAACCAGGCTCAACGCCATGCTGACAATAACCGTATCATCGATATCCGGGTAGTAGCGGTTCTCAAACTCAAAAGACCAGCATCCCGGCGGAGTACGGGGGTTTTTGACCTTCCAGTCCCCTTCAATGGTTACCTGCTTTTCAAGAAGCCAGCCGGCTGCCTCCGCCAGCTGCGGGTTGGAGGCGCTAATCCCTGACTCCCTCAGGGCAATAACCGTCCAGGCGGTATCCCATACCGGAGAAGTGGCCGGCTGGAGTATCATCTCCCGGTCATTTTCTGCGATAAAATCCTCAAGCCCTGCCAGCCCCCTGGCCATCACCGGATGGCTGTTGGCATACCCCAGGCACTTTAATGCTATCAGCGAAAACAGCCAGGGAAGCATGATTCCCCCCCAGCTCCCATCTTCTTCCTGGTGGCCGACAATCCATTCCTCCACTTTCCTTATAGCCTGCTCCCTTCCCAGCTTAGCTTTCCTGGGCAGCCTGTTCCAGACCTTAAAGGCACGGTCCAGCACCAAAAAAAGGTTGCCCAGGGAACAGCGGCGGCTGGCCCTGAAAGGATCCGGCTTTTTGATTTTCTGCTTGTCCCTGTAAAGCTCAAATACGGTCTGGCTGTCTTTCAGCCTGAAGGTGGGTTTAAGCGAAATTATCACCGAAAACGCCATGATGGTAGCCCTGGTCCAGCTGGCAAAATCATATATATTTACCACAAACCAGGAAGGGAAATATATGAGTTCCGGGGGTATTTCAGGCAGTCCCTTCCAGCTGTACTGGCCGAAAAGTGCAAGGATTATCTTGGTATAGGTATTGGCAGACTCAATTCCCCCGCCCTCCAGTATAAACTTTCTTGCCCGGGCCATAGGCGGGCTGTCTGCGCCCATTCCCATAACCTTAAGCCCGAAATAGGTTTGTATGGTTACATCGATGCTTCCCCTGCCCCCGTAAAACAAACTCCAGGACCCGTCAGGGTTTTGCCTCTCCAGGAGATAGTTTATTGCTTTCTCTTGTCTCTTTCTGTCTTCTATGCCTAAAAACCTGGCCAGGGGGATAAATCCGGAAACTACAGATACGTCTGCCTCCAGCAGCCCCACCCAGTAGCCCTGCTTATGCTGCCTGGACAGAAGGTATTCTTGCGATTTTCTTATGTTCTGGGATACTGTTTCCCTATCTATGGTTAACATAACCCTCCCTTATGAACCAGTTGATGGATTTGCTGAAAGCCTCCTCTATGGGGCCTGGCACCAACCCCAGTTCTTTTCTTGCCCTGCCGGTATCAAAGTACCGGAATTTCCTGGCGGTATTAACCGCCGCCAGGGGTATGCGGGGGCATTTTTTTAAAATCTTTCCCCTTATAAGCTCATCCGCACAGGCTGCAGAAAAAGCCGCCCACATGGGTATGCGGAACCTGGGCGCCTTTTTTTTGGCCAGCCCTGCAACCAGTTCCAAAATCTCAGCCAGGCTCATATTCCTGTTGCCCAGAATGTAGTTACGGCCAGCTTCCCCCTTCTCCAAAGCCAGCACATGGCCCCTAGCCACGTCTTCTACATCCACCACATTTAAGCCGGTATTTATATAGGCAGGCATGGCCCCGTTTAAAAAATCCAGCACTATCCTTCCGGTAGGGGTGGGCTTTATGTCCCTCTCCCCTATAGGGGTGGTGGGGTTTACAATGGTAATGGGCCAGCCCTTTTCGCAAAGCCGCCTAACCTCCATCTCCGCCAGGACCTTGGACCTTTTGTAATGGCTGTACACATCTTCCGGCCTGTTTATGGCTCCTTCTGTCCCCAGTTTCTGCCCCTTGGGGATGGCTACCGTTGACTCGCTGCTGGTATAGACTATTTTCCGGCAGCCCAGGGATAGAGCCTCTTCTATTATGTTTGCCGTGCCTTTAACATTTACCTCATAAAACTCTGCCGGATCCGGGCTCCAGAAGCTGTAGCTTGCCGCTACATGAAAAAGGGCTCCGCAGCCCTTAAGCGCCTCTTTAAGCGACTCCCTGTCCCTTAGGTCTCCATGACATACCCTGGCTTCCATCCCTTCAAGGTTTCGCTTATCGCTCTGGGGCCTGGCCAGCACTGCCACCTCAAAGCCCTCTTCTTTTAGCTTCCTGGCTACATGGCTTCCTATAAAGCCGGTAGCTCCGGTTACCAGAACCCGCATCATAGCCTCCCCGTAAGGTTCCATTTGGCCAGCTTGACCAGATCGGAAAAACTCTTTTTGCCTGCAACCGAGCTTGCCTCATACCCGCAGTGCATCATGCAGTTGTCGCACCTGGCATCATTTCCCCGGCCGTACTTTTGCCAGGGGGTGTTTTCCATAAGCTTGCCATAACTATTAAAATGGTTATCGGTTATAAGGTAGCAGGGACTTTTCCAACCCTTGGGATTTACGGTAGGGGTAGACCAGGGCACGCAGGAAAGGTCCCTTTTGCCGCATAGAAATTCCCAGTATATGGGGGTGTTATAAAGCCTTATCCCGTCAAGGCCGGCATATATTTTAGAAAATATCCTGTTTGCCTGCCTCCTCTGGAGGAATATATCCTCCTTTACTTCCCCGTAGCTGAAAGCAGGAGAAACCATTATCCCGTCTGTGCCTATATTTTTCAGCAGGCTGAAAAGGCCCAGGATGTCATCGGTATCGCTGCCGCTGTAGACAGTGGTATTGGTCCTTACCCCAAACCCCATTTTTTTAGCCTTCCTTATGGCAGCAACAGCGGCATCAAAAGTATCTTCTCTGCCCACCATCCGGCTATGGGTTTCCCTCATGCCGTCAATGTGTATAACCAGGCTCAGTGCCGGATGGGGCTCAATGGAATCCAGGAAATCCTCCATCAGCAGGCCGTTTGAGCAGAGGTAGACAAAATAGCCCTTGCCCAGCAGCCCTTCCACGATCCCCTTTATGTCCGGGTGAAGCAGGGGCTCTCCTCCGGTAACAGAAACTATGGGGGCATTCGCCTGAGCGGCAGCATCCAGGCACTGCTCCCTGCTGAGTGTAGCCTGAAGCATGTTGCCGTATTCCTTTATCCTCCCGCAGCCCCTGCACTTAAGATTGCACCTAAACAGGGGCTCAAGCATAAGCACAAAAGGAAACCTGCTGTTTTTCCTGGCCCTGTTGGTCCTGATGTGGCTTATAAGTTTTGCCGACAGTTTCGCCGAATAGATCAAACTAATTCACCTTAGCCATATGTTTTGTATTTTTAAGCTGGCTGATATCAGCCGCCCCTATGCCGAACATGGCAATCCTTAAGCCGGACTCTAACTCATCAATGTAATCCTCTAAAGCCTTTACCGATATGCTTGCTTTCTTGAGCATGGGCAGGGCAATGCCGGCTATGTCCGCCCCCAGGGCTATACATTTGGCCACCTCCAGCCCATCCCTTATGCCCCCCGAGGCTATAAGGGGGATATCGGAGCTCTTTGACCTTACCATGGCAATCGACTCAGCCGTGCTTATTCCCCACTGCCCGAATCCGGAAGCAACCTTCTTGAGCACAGGGCTTGCGCTGCGGTGCCTTTCCACCGCTACCCAGGATGTTCCTCCGCTTCCAGCTGCATCGATGCCTGCCACCCCGCAGTCCATAAGCATGCCTGCAGCCTCGGCTGAAATGCCGCAGCCTACCTCCCTGGCAAAAACAGGGACGCCCAGTTTGCTGCATACGCCCGCTATACGTTCTGCCAGGCCGCTGAAATCATGGTTTCCTTCCGGCTGGAATGCTTCCTGCATGCAGTTTAGGTGAAGCATCAGTGCATCCGCCCCAATCATATCCACCGCAGCCCGGCAATGCTTCACACCGTATCCGTAATTCAGCTGTACCGCACCCAGATTGGCAAAAAGGAGTATATCCGGAGCCACATCCCTTACCCTGTAGGTATCAGCAAGCCGCACATCTTCTATGGCTGCCCTCTGGGATCCAACTCCCATGGCTATCCCTTTTTTCTGGGCAGCTGCTGCCAGTTTGCGGTTGATCTCCGTACTCTGCCTGATTCCCCCGACCAGCGGGGAAATCATCAACGGAAGCTTTAATTCCCTGCCCATAAAAGCAGTGGACAGCTCTATTTTAGCCAGATCCAGCTCGGGCAGTGCCTGATGGACAAACCGGTAGGCTGAAAAGCCATTGCTGGCTCCAGGAGGGTTCAGGTTTTTAGTAAGGCTTATATTTAGATGCTGTACTTTCCTTAAACTGTTGCTTGCCATATCAAAATTCCCTTTTTACCAGAAATTCTGAAATCCGGGTAAAATCTCTCCTTGCAGCCGGCTTTAGGGGAAGGTCCTGTATTGCTTCCAGTGTTTTTTGGTAAAAATGGTCTGCTTCTCTCTGGGAGTATTCTCTGGCCCCCGCTTCCTCCAGATAACCTATAACCTGCCCGACATCGCCGGCCGATATTTTTTTTCGGCCGTAGATTTCCAAAAATTTTTCCCTGAGGCCGGTGGGGGCATTCTCTAAAAGGTAGACAACAGGAAACGACTTCTTCTTTTTCCTTATGTCACTGCCATTGGGTTTGCCCGTCTTTTTGTCGTTTCCCCATATGCCCAGCATATCATCCCTTATCTGGAAGGCCAGCCCCAGGTTTGTACCCAGGCTGCTGAAAAACTCCAATTCCTTTGGGCCAATATTTAAGCATGCTCCCATCATAAGCGCTGCCCTTATAAGGGCTGAGGTTTTTTTCTCTATCATATCCATGTACTGGCCAAGGCCTATATCCGCCGCCGCCTCAAAACCTATATCCAGATACTGGCCCTCTATCATTTCCAGGCACGCCGAATCCATGATAGCTGCCGCATCAACCTGTTTCTCGGCGCTTACCCCCAGAGGACCCAGCTCCTGCAGGGAAAGGCCTGCAATCATCCTCATGGCGGAGCCGGCATTTATGGCCTGGGGTTTTCCCCATATGCTCCAGACAGTAGGCCTGTGCCTCCTCACCCGGTCATTATCCTGTATATCATCATGCACCAGGGAATAGTTATGCACAAGCTCTATAGCCGCAGCCAGCGGCAGCGCACGCTCAAAACCGGAGCCGGTGCTCTCACACCCCAAAAGGCAGAGGGTAGCCCTTAAATATTTTCCGCTCCCTGCATTTATGCTTCTGCCCCGGGAATCGGCCCATCCCAGGTGGTACCTTATCATATCGTAGAAGGAAAGATTCCTTCCGGCCAGCAGGGATTTAAGCTGCTGGTCTATGTAGGGTTTGTATTTATCAAAAATATCGGGCAATCTATCCATAGATTTCTTCCTGCATTTTCCTCAATTTAAAAAGGGTGGTGCCTTTAACCAGCTCCACCATATCATAGGTAATGGGCTGGCCCCTGGCCACATCCCTGGTAAGTGCCGCTCCTTCCGACATCCCCAGGGGAAGCAGGTTCTCTTTTCTGGCCACCTGGTATTGCTCTATAAGGCCGTATACCGTATAGCCTCCAATACCGTCTATGGTATCCCCTTTGGCCAGGTCCTTTTTGGCCACAGTTATAACTTCGGAAACCGGAGCTCCCATGGGGGCGATGGTGGGCTCATTATAGAAGTATGCACCGGCCACCGAAATGGGTGTTTCTATGCTGGCCAAATGATACGGCCTGTACAGGAGGTAATTTGGCCCGTCCCCGCATAAAAGGTACTTAAGCTCATCTCTTACCAGCTGGTTTCTGGTGGTGTACACCAAAAAAACCCCGGGGGCAACATCGCCAATAGCAAAATCCACCGCCGGCACCCGGTTAAGTATTCCTCCCTGCTCCCTTCTGCTGAACAGCCTGGCAAGCTCTGATACATTAACCCTGGGGCCGTGCATCCCCCTTACGTCCGCCCTGATTCCGGTGGCATTGGAAAAACAGGCCATCTCCTCCATTGATTTGGTGCCATCCACAAAAGAGGTCATCATCCTGGGATTGGCACCTTTCTCCCTGCTGTAGCCTGCCAGGGTGGTGGGGTTTGCAGCCTTGTCCAGGGGATTATTTTTCCCCTTGCCTGCAGCCACTACCTCCAGGCCCAGGGCAGCGGCAAAATCATACAGCTCCTTTAATGCTCCCGGCTCATCGCCGGCAGCAACAGTGTATACCACTTTCGCCTCATCCGCCATCCTTTTAAGCTGGGAGCCTATGGTTACATCAGCCTCCACATTCAAGGTAACCACATGCTTTTTTGCTTCAATGGCAGCCAGGGAAAGCTCCGCTCCCGCCTGGGTATTGCCGGTAGCATCCATAATTACGTCGGCATGGTCCAGAGTAGCCAGAAGCTTGAGGTTATCTGTAAAGATTGTTCTTCTCTCAGAGGAGGCAAGGGCTGCTTTTCTTTTTATCCTATCGGTAAGCTTTCCGCCGTTTCCGGGAATAACCTCCACCTTGCCTTGGGGAAATTCCAGCGGCTTCAGCCTTTCGGTTATGGTGCCGGCATTCCTGTTGGCCACAGCCACAACTTCCATCCCCTCCATATCCCTGATCTGGGATATGAGGCTCTTTCCCATTTGCCCTATGCCGCAGATGGCAACCCTGATGGATTTGCCGTTACTGTGAAGGTCTTTAAGTTTTTGGTTCAGCCCCAGCATAAGGCATTATTAAATTAATAATCAAGTATATACAATCTTAAGGTATGTATTAAAATAAAGCAAGCATAAATTGACATAAAGCTAGCCCAGCCGCAGAGCAGCTGGGCTAGCTTTATATTGAAGCTGTGAAACCGCCTGTCCTAATTTTCCTTTTCTTTTTTTTCTCTCTCTGCAGCTTCCAGCATTTTTTTAGCAATCCTTAATTCGGTTTTTCTTCTTATGTCTTCAGTGTAAACCCTCAGTTCAGCCACCAATCTGTTGTACCTGGTAATATATATGGTGTCGCCCAAATTCTCAGTCAGGTATTTGGTCAAGTTCACACGCAGTTCATTGGTATCAATCTTTTTTATGTCGTTCACTTGCTCACCCCCCATAATATTTAAATCCTTCTAAATGTAATTACTTTAGCAAACTATTTATAAATAAATAGACAGAACATATGATATCATAATAATTTAGAAATATCTATAATAAAATTATAAAATTTCTGATGTTTATTCTGTTAATAAACCGGCCTAGCCTGCCGGCCCCTTTCTGAGCAAGTTTCCGTATACGTATCCGGCAAGTTTGGCCATATCTATATAGGCCAAAAGAAAAGGAATAAACAGGACAGCGGTAATTTTTCTAAATAGGTCCTGTTTATAGAACACAGCAGGGATCCTCCTGAAAGCCTTAAAACAGTAGGCCAGCCCCAGGGGCAAAAGAAGGACCAAAAAAAAGATGCTTACCGCAGCTGAAAGGACAATTACAGCGGCCAGGGCTGCTGCAGAGGCTATCCTTATCATATGCCGGGACCGGTACATACCTCCCACCGCATCCCCCTTGGCATAGCAAAAAAACTGCCTGAATACCGACCGGAGGCTGTCCCTTAGCTTCCAGTATACCACCGCCCGGGGAGAAAAGCTTATCCGGTACCCGCATTCCCTGAGGGCAAAGTTAAACTTCATATCCTCTCCAAAATCCATGTTTTCCGGATATCCCCCCGCATCCTCCCAGGCCTTTTTGTAAAAGCATATGTTTCTGGAGGAAGGCATAAAGCTTTCCCCTTTAACCTCCCGGGGCAGGGGCAATACCGCTGCAGCAAGGCATCTCTGCAGGAAAGTCCTTGCCCAGCAGGCGCTGTACCCCCCGGCTACAGTCTCCCGGCCGGCAATCCCGCTTATGGTCTCCAGCCACTTCCTGTCCAGCACGCAGCCTCCGTCGCTTACGCATATTATTTTTTCTTCCGCCCTGCTTATGGCAATATTTCTGCCTTTTGATATGCCCGCACCCCGTTCCTGAATTATGTCTACCCTTACATCCGGGCTGAAGCTGCCGAAATAGCCCTTCAGCAGCTTATAGGTTCCGTCAGTGGATCCCCCGTCCACAATCACTATCCGTGAAGGCAGCACCGTTTGGGCCGAGATGCTCCTGGCAAAAGGGATAATAGAATCCTTTTCATTGTATACCGTAGCTATTAAGGCTGTGTCCGGTTTTATCTTTTTTCTACGCATATCTTTTTTTAAAATAGTGGCCCAAAGCCCGCCAGCAGTCTTTGGCCTTCTTTCTTTTGGCGGTAAGGGTAAAAACACACAGCCGGTTTATTATGCCCAAAAAATAGAGGAGGCTTGCAGCTACCGCATGGGCATTGCTGTAGTTTTTCTTAAAATATGCAGTCCTGCTTGCCCATATCTGGGCGAGCCTGGTGCCCATATCCCTGCAGGCAATGCCTCCGTCGGCATGTTCGGCTGAAAAAAAGGGGTAATAATAATTGCGGTATCCCTTCCGGGCCAGGGCTAGGCAGAGGTCTGCATCCTCGCTGTATATGAAGTACCTTTCATCAAACCGCCCGGCATCAAAGAATGCATCTTTTTGCAAAAACAAAAATGCCCCCGACAGCCAGTCGACCTCCCTAACCGACCCATGGTCCCACCAGCTTAAAAAATAGGAGGAAAAAAAAGGGATGTGCTTTATCCTGTATAAAAAGCAGCTTTCAAAAAACTGCCGGGCCAGTGTGGGAAAAGAGCGGGCGTTGTGCTGCAGGGTGCCGTCCAAATTTACCAGCTTTACCCCTATTGCCCCCACCTTGCAGTCTCTGGACTTCTGGTAATAGAAATTTATAAGCTTATACATATTTGTATCCAGCAGCCTTACATCGGGGTTTAAAAACAAAAGAAACTTTCCCCTGGCCTGCTCTGCCCCCATGTTTGAGGCACAGGCAAAACCCGTATTCTCCCCCATCTCTATAATTTTAAAACCCCTGCTGCTGCCCAGTGCCCTGAGGTAATCCAGGCTGCCGTCCGTGGAGCCGTTATCCACCACTAACACCTCCCAGCTCAAGCCGCTTCCCAGCTTTTTTAAGCTGTCGGTACATTTCTGGATATAGCCCTGCCCGTTGTAGTTAACTATGATTATGCTTAAGTCCATTTTCCAGCTCTTTTCTTACAATTTCTAAAAGCTTTTTTGAAAAATTTTGGGATGAAAACATTTTTGCCCGCTCCAGGGCATTCTTCCTTAAAGCCTGCCGGTCATACTGGCCCCGGATAACCTTAACAGTTGTGCTTTTAAGCTGCCGGGGACCGCTGAACAGAAATCCGTCAATGCCGTCCCTGATAATCTCTTTCTGGCCCCCCTTATCTATCACTATGGGTATGCAGCCTGAAGCCATGGCTTCCACGGTGGTTATCCCGAAATGCTCAAACTTCTCCGGATGCTTCTTTTCATCTTCCCCCATCCCTGAAGCATGCCAGAAAATCTCAGAAACAGAAAAAAGCTCTTTTAGCTTTTCATAACCTATATTGGGAAGCAGCTTAACCGGGTAACCCCTGGCTTGCTTTTCTACGGCCCTAACATAATCGGCATGCTCCTTTTTATCCGACAGCCCTCCCGCCATATACAGGCTGTATCCCTCCATAAGCCGGGGATACTCCTCGCACAGCTGCTTGAAGGCTGACACCATCTCCAGCTGCTTCTTGTTATGGTGCTCGGGGAAAAACCGCCCCACGGTCAATATTATTTTCTTCTTTTGAGCCGGCTTAAACTCCCCGGTTTCCACCGGGGGAAAAAGGAGTATGCTCTCCGCCCCCCACAGTTTTTTAATCCACTCCTGGCTGTAGCGGGATATGGCAATTATGCCCTGATAGGTTTTAAGGAACCCCAGATCCCGTGGATAGGTAAGCACAAAAAGGGGTATGTAGCCTAATAATTTCAGCAGCAGCTTTTTGAATACATTTTTTCTGCCCATCTCATACATTACCGCCCCCAGCCTCCTGGTATCCCTGCCGGGAGCGGTAAAGGTTTCAGATTCTACGGCCACCTTGAGGTTTCCGGAAGAAGGGATGTCTGCTGCCTTCCTCTGCCCGGAAGAAATTTTCATACTTTGCTCAAATACCGGGCGGCTGCCCTCCCAGGCACTTACCTTAACCTCCATTTTTTCCAGCGGGCCTTTAGAAGGATTTTTAAAGCCCAGCCGTACCTTTCCCGGCCCAAGAAATTTAAGGACAGCTTCTCCGCTGCTCCAGCTTCCCCTGCCCAGCAAAAACCTCTTGGGCTCATAAAGCCCCTGGATTATCTCTATATCTTCAAAGTTTTTGCACCATCTCTCTGCCAGCCCGAACAGCCAGGCCGCCAGGGGCCTTGACAGCAGCAAAGTCCTGTGCAGGGGGCCGAAATCAACATCAAAGGGGGTGGGGAAATAACATAGGTACAGGTTGCGCTTTCCGTAGGCAGGAAGGGAACTTAGGTAGGTGGCATTTATAAAAAGGTCATATCCTTTGGTTATCCTCCGGGCATAATCGGGGGATATGAAGGCAAATACCTTCAGGTTTACCCGGGAAAGATCCAGGTTGAGCTGCCTGGACACCTGATCCAGGTCAGCATAAAGGTCGGTTAAAAGCTCCACGGTATAGCCTTCCTGCCGGGAAAGTATTTCAGCTGCCTTGCAGCTGTAGCGCTCTCCCCCTCCTATGGTGGAAAGGTAGCGGTCATATATCCCTATTTTAGCCATATATATTCCTAACTAGAAGTCTTTTATCCACATCCTTATCTTGTTATCGGCAGCGGCAGCAGACCGCCTGATACTTAACCTTTTTTTAAAGTAGAAGGCAAAAAGGTAAAAAAATTTGAAAAAAAGCTTCACCCTTATGGGTATATCAACCCGGTTAATTTTCCTGCCCCTGAGAAGGCCGGCTACAGAGTAGAAGACATTAAAAACCATGGAAGCAAAAAAAGCAATGAAGCTTTTTAAAAAAAGGGACGGCCATCCGCATTTAAATATCATAAGCATGCGGTTTCTCAGCACATAATAGGTAAAATCATAGGACCATTCGCTTCCAGTCCCGCAGTGGTGGTGCCTGGCAACCGCCCGGGGGGCGGTAAAGCTCTTCCAGCCTTTGAGCCTTGCCCTCCAGAACAGGTCTATATCCTCATAATAGGTAAAAAATCCCCGGTCAAAAAACCCCACATCCTCCAGCATCTTCCTGTCCGCCATAAAGCTGGTGCCGCTTAAGCCGAACACCTCTTCCCGGCGGCTGAACTGTCCTTCATCAAAGCTCAAGTAGCCCCTTTCCCGGGCATAGAAAGAGCGGTTAACCTTAACGCCGCAGGAATTGATTATATCCTTTCTCTGTGCGTATAAGCTTTTTGGTATAACCACCCTTATTATTTTTCCATCCCTTCCTGCCTCTATCTCTTCCAGCACCCTTCCCCCCACCATTAGCTTAACCCGGTTTGGCTCCAGGCCTGAATAGAGTTTGGCTTCAAACTCCAGGTCTTTTTCCTCTTCACTTACGGGCAGGGCAAGTAAGGCATCCCCATCGGTCCAGCGGCATGTGCTGCCGTCCTCTGCTTCCCGGGGAGGGTAAAATCCATTAAGGTACTTTATGCTCCGGTTAACCAGGCGGCTGCCGCCGGTTATGGCGGCCGATGAGAGCCTTACCCCCAGTTTCCCGGATTTGGCTTTGCTGCTTAAAGAGGCAATCTCCAGGGCTATGTAGGGATAGTAAAAGACTATCTTGGGGCCCACCGCCCCTATTTTTTCGTCCCGGCTGGATCTGAAGGCTGCCAGCAATTCTTCTGCCCACCCGCGGCCTACTGTGCAGTCATTGTTTATAAGGGCTATGTAGCGGCCCCTGGCCGCCTTAAAGCCTTCATTATTGCCTCCCGCATATCCCAGGTTGCTGCCTATAGGCAATACCTCTACCCAGGGATAATTCCTGTTCACATAATCAGCAGAGCCGTCTGTGGAGCCGTTATCCACCATTATCACCTGGAGCCTGCCGCGGGGGTAATTCAGTTCCGAGATAGAGTCAAAAAGATTTTTCAGAAAGGCCCTTCCATTGAAGTTAACCGTTATTATGGACAGCAAAGGGCGGTCATCTTTTTCCAATTAAGGTTTTCCCCTCTCTAGTCTGTATGCCAATTTAACCCCTGGAGAGCACAATAACCCCAAGGGTTATTATCGCTGCCCCTGCCCAGCGGATAGGGTTTACATCCTCTTTTAAGATAAACCTGGATAAGATAAGCACAAAAACATAGGTAAGCCCTATAAAAGGATAGGCAAAACTCAGGTCAACCCCGGAGAGCACAATCAGCCACAGGGCCGCTGATATGACATACATAAAAAGCCCTACCAGGACTATGGGGCTCTTTGCCACCTCAACAAACAGCCTTACCAGGCTTCCCATACCGTTAAGGTCCAGGGACCCTATGCGGTTCATGCCGATTTTAAGCAGTATCTGGCCGCCCACAGCAATGGTTATGCTTATAAGAATCAAGGTTATGGATTTTCCTAAACTCAAACTCTTCTCCCTGTTCACTTTTTTAAAAACACCCTTTTTTTCTATACCCTTATAGCAAATTTAGGTTCAAAAATCTACAGTTTTCTGGCCAAATAATACCGGCTGGATACGGTAAGGCCCATTATGCGGTCAATATTTTCAAAATCTGTCAGCAGCGCCTCCAGCCTCTCATCCAGGCTAAATTCCTCTTCTTTTTTGAGCTGGGGACTGCCGGCTGCAAGGAACTCCCTGATTGAGTTCATGTCAGAGCCCAGCTTGTTTATTTCATTGGACAGAGCTTTGAAAATATTGAAGTATATAAGCAGCATCCTTTCCCTGTTCTTTTTGTTGAGCTCATTTATCTCCCGGTTTATCTGCAGGTGCAGGTTATGGTTAAGGCTCTGGGTAGACTGGTTAAAGCTTTTCCTTAAGTTCTCAAAATAGAGGCTGGTAAGGGTATACATATACCTTTTTAGCTTCCCCTTAATAGTGCTGTCATCGGCCAGCGCATCCGATTTTAACATATCGAAACGGGACAGCAGTTTCAGGTCCCTGAAACCCTCCCTGGACATTTTTATCTGGAAGAGCTCAAAAAGCTCATTCTTTCCGTATAGCTGGCCTATGTCATCGGGGGTATGCTTTTCATTCTTCTCTACCTTGTCCCAGTTTCCACTGTCAATAATCTGGAAATCAGCATGCTTTAATATATAGGTGACCATAAAGTCATCTATCCTGTTTTTAACCCGGTCCCGTTTTACCGACTTTTCAAAATATGAAGCCAGGCCCCTCTCTTCGGGTATGGATATAAAAAGGAGGCCCTCGCTTTTGAGTTTGCCCCCCAGCACATTGACCAGGTCATAGAAAAACTTGGGGCTGATATCAGAAAATGCATTGTTTACTATTATCCCGTCAAACCTGGTCCTGGCAGAAATCTTAGATTTAAGGGAACCTATGAGGTCAGAATCCCGGGCCTTTTCCTCTTCTTCTATTTCCCCTATCTCCAGGTAGTGGATTTTTCCCAGCTCGCCGCCTGCCAGAAGCTCCCTGTCCTCATATTTATTTGAGGTAATGGCCAAAATATTTGTGCTTCCCCCGAAATTGTTGTTAATAACCCTGGATATCTTGCTGTTCTGCATGTCTATAAGGTCCATTATCTGTTTCTTGTCATGGGCATAATCAGCTTCCATGCAGTACTCTATAAGCGGTTTTGCCACATTCTCCCAGGAGAAAATCGGAGCCAGCTTGTTCATATTCTTCTTATATATCTCCTTTAAGCTGTTATTGGTAAGCATGGACTCCATCACCCTGGCCAGGTGCTGGGCATTTTCATAGCGCACCACTTCCCCTATATTGTACTCCTTTACCAGCTTGGCAATGGAATCTCCCTGGGTAGTTATAACCGGCAGCCGGGCCCATATATAATCTATTACCCTGGTGCGGTAGGAATATTCGGTTTCTATCCTTTTCTGGTGTATGGACAGCCCCACATCCGATCCCAAAAGGAAATTCTGCCTGCTCTGGTAGGGTACCCATTCATTGAAAAATACAAACTGGTTAAAAAGCTCAAGCTCCTTGGAAAGCTTTATGGCCTCCACGCACTTGTTCATCTCAGGCAGCTTGGGATCCGGATGCCTTATGCCCAGAAAGACCAGCTTGATATCTTTCCTGTGCCTGGTAATCTCCCATATGGCCTTTATGGCGGTAATGGGATCCAGCCAGTTCCATATCCCCCCGCCCCACAGGGCTACCTTGTCGTCCTCCCTCAGGTTGGGGACGATGTCTTTTAGGGTTGATTCACCGGTATGCTGGGGAGGCTGGGAAGGTATGCCGAAAGGAACCACATCGATAAGCTTCCTCAAGGTGTTGTCGTCATCATAGCTGTAGGGGTTGATCCTGCCCATGGCGACCAGCATGCCCAGCCAGTAGTCCCTCTGTTTTTCACTGGCACATATAAAGTAGTCCCCAATCGCCAGCTGCAGCTTCAGTATGTTTAGGTTGTTTTTATCTATCCTTATCCTTTCAGCTATATCCCGGTCAGCAAACATCTCCAGGCTCTCCAGATTGAATGGGTTGTAGAGGTCAACTATGATTTTTCCCTTAAAATTCTTAAGGAAGGGAAAATAATATATTATATGGCCCTGTATGAGCATAACATCCGCTTTCTCGGTAAGGCTTTTAAGTGTCCGGTGG
Organism: Actinomycetota bacterium; assembly: GCA_051744345.1. Taxonomy (GTDB): domain Bacteria; phylum Actinomycetota; class Humimicrobiia; order Humimicrobiales; family Humimicrobiaceae; genus Halolacustris. Next base: position 8,253 of record JBNJCW010000007.1, on the reverse strand, counting down.
CTAGCGGTGCTGTACTGCCTTATCCTAAAGCCTTCCACCTTTATGTCCGCCCGGTTGGGCACGGCAAGGGTTACCTCGGCAAAACGGCTAAGGAGTTTTGCAAACTCAAAAAACCTTATCCCCGGGCCAGCCATCTTGGTGCCCACTACATCGTGGGAAATAATCAGAATTCTGGGTGCATTGTTTTCCATGGTTTATTCCTTTTTCTTAAAAATTAAGGTTATCACTATTTTAACTGTAATTTGTTTAATATAAAATGGTTTTTTGCCCTTACGGCCATACTTAAGGGTAAAAACAGCAAATTAGCCCCGTAAGCAAAGGCCAGAGGGCCGTACTGATCCCTGGTTGCCTGGTTCTTTACCCACTTTAGCTCTTCCCTTAAAAACTTCAGCCTGAAAAGCCCGGCATGCAGCAATGCGCACCGAATGCGGTTCTTATGGTAGAGCTTGTAGAATTTCCTGCTGTACCTGGTGGTGGATACCGCTTCCGCATGCCTGGCCCTGGCCAGGGGATTTACCACCACCCTCATGCCTGCCCTCAGTGTTTTTAGGCAAAAATCCAGCTCCTCAAAATAGGCCGGCCTGTATCCCGTGTCCAGCCCCCCCAGGGAAGAAAACAGCCCCGCCCTGGCAGCAAAAAACGCTCCGGTGGTATAGGTGACATCCCTGATGGTTTCCATCAGCTCATCAGCATTGCCCTTAAGCTCTTCTTTGAGCTGGCCGTAGTCTATGCCGCTTCCCGCATGGGCGGTAATAAAATTGGCGGTTACGGTTCCTCCCAGGTGCTGCACCCTGTTTGACCCATACTCTAAAATCAGCCCCCCGCAGACCCCTATGCTCCTATCCTCTTCAAGCGGTGCGATAAGCTGGCCCACTGCATCTCTTCCCAGGTGCATGTCAGGGTTAAGCAATATGAGGTAATCAAATTCCCCGGCTCTTTCTTTTAAGTATTTAAAAAAAACATGGTTTACCGCCCCCGAAAACCCCATATTCCTTGACAGCCTCAAAAGCTTGAAGTTAGCAGGGGTTATCTGGGGTGAAAAATTCCTTACTTCCCTTACTATCTCCACCGTCCGGTCACTGGAATTATTATCTGCCACCACCATAAACCAGTGATTAAAATTCTGGGCTATTATCGAGCGGAGGCATCTTTCTATATAGCTTTGGCTGTTATAGCTTACAATTATAATTAAGCTTCTTTGATCCATTGGGATTGCATATGGTTTTACAGTAAATAGATTCTAATACACATAGCCTTTTATTACAATTTTGGCAAGTTTTTGCCCTTGCCCATCTTCCTTCCCAGTGCCCGGAGGTAGTGGTAGAAACGGTATACAAAACCCCTGTTTATTACCGCTTCCAGCTCAGCTATCCTCCTGTCCCTGTCAGCTATCATCCCCTTCTGTTTTAGGGAGATGGCCTCCATGTTTTTTAAGGCCTCTTCCCTGTCGAAAAAAATCTTTCTCTCTTTCCCGAAGTCAGGGGCATGGGAGGGGTTTTCGGCCCATTTCTGCAGTTTTTTGGTGGTGCGGGCGAAATTGTAGTTCTTCAGCCCGTAGTCTTTTCCCTTCTTTGCTCTGGATGATACCTCCTGGCGGTGGGAGGTAAGGTAGGTAAGCTTCTGTTCAAGGTCTGCTGCATCATGCGCCTTGAATGTATAGCCCAGACCCTTTTCCTCTATTATCTGGGTAAGCTCGCAGACATTGGAGGAAAGCACGCATAGCCCCGCCCTCATCCAGTCCAGTATCCGGTTCTTGCTTCCCAGCCTCACCTCGTATATGTCCCTGTCTATGTTTACGCCCACATCCGCTTCCAGGTAGTAATTGGGCACGTCCTCTCCCTTAACCCACCCTTCCATTATGAAGCTGGAACGGTATTTGCTTTTTTTTATCATGGAAAGGAAGCGGGGGTAGGTAGCTGTGTCCTGCTCCGGTATCTCTCCCCCCGTAGAGACAAATTTAATGGATGGATTTTTAGCTATTGCCCCCTCCAGGGCACAAAACAGGGTATCTATATCTGTCCAGGTATTATAGCCTCCGGTCCACAGCACCACAAAATCATCATCTGCTGCCTTGTTTCCCCTTACAACCTTTTTGGTATGCCTGTAGTCCTGGCCGGGCATGCCGCAGGGAATGGCGCAGGTAAAATCATAGCCGGAGGTATAACGGTTAAGCCTGCCTGCCGCCCCCAGCTCCCCTACCAGGGCATACTCCTGCCTGCCGGAGACACAGGAGAAGATATCAGCAGAGGTGACTATATTGTACTCCCCGTTCCAGTAGTGGAACAGGCAGCTGTCATCGCCATCCACCGCTGCCCTGGCCTGCGCCTCAGCCATTACATGTCCGAAAAGGTCTGCCCAGAAAGGAAGCCCGCCTTTTATCCTGGAAGCCATATATGAAGGGTAAAACGTGCAGCCTACCACACAATCAGGGCTGAAATCGGTTTTAATTTCTGACAGCAGGCCTACGTCATTGAAGTCATCCGGGGCCAGCAGGTGGTATTGGAAACGGTGGCCCTTATATGAGTAATTTTTTCTGTGCTCGGAAACAAAGCCCTCTGGATAAGCCGAGGGTATGCCGTAGCTTGCCAGGCAGATATCATGGCCGCATTCAAGCAGAGGCTGAATAAACTGCCAGGTGCGAATGCCTGTCCCGTAAACCTTGCGGTCATTCTCAAAAGGAAGGGGGCTCATCCCCATTAAAAATATTTTGCTCATATGAAAAGCAATTATAGATTTTAGGTATACTTTACCATAAAAAGGCTAAAAGAAAAATTTTACCTCCCTTCGTGACAGGGTACTTAGCGAAGACGGCAAAAAGATAATGCTTCCAAACAGCCAATACAGGGTATCTGACCGCCAAAATGTAAAGGCACAAATACTTAATAACGGAAGAGGGCAGGGGAAAGAGACGAAATAGTATAGACAAATTCCAGGGGAGTAGAGCAGGGAAACGCCTACATTAGAGACAGCCAGCTCTTTTTTTTGCGCTTATGCACGCAGGAATCTGAATAAATAAAAAAACCTTACCAGAGGCAACCCCCGGAGCCTTATTCGGCCAGAGGAAATCGGCCGGGATGAGATTATCGATAAAATATTTGAGGATTTTAAAAGGAACGCTTCTGGGGTAAAAGCCCGATGGCTTTTCAGGGGAAGAATTCAGTAAGTCTTGCCTCCGGCAGTAGGATAATTTTTATGACTTCTGGATACACGGGAAACACCCTTCTCTGGGTAACAGGTCTCCGGCTGAGTTAACAGGAACCGAAAGGGGCAGGAAAATAGTTGGGGATATTGTGGATGAGTTTGCACCTGCACCCCTACATCTTTAAAAACTCCAGCAGGCTGTACACCAAAAAAGCGGGCCAGACCAGGGCTTTCAAAAAACCCAGCACCCCCATACCAAAAGAAGCAGCGTTCTGTATATAGTAAACCGCTGCAGCAACAAACCCCATAAAATAGGCAGCCCCTGCCAATCCCGAGCCGCCGTGGCTTCTTGGTCCATTACCCATTAGTTTCCTTTCCCTATGTTTATTATATTTATATGACTAAAGTATAAATATTAACAAAGTTTTAGACAAATATTTTTTAAAAAGCTTCCTTTATGCTCCATGCAGGGTCTAGGTGGGGGAAAGTGCATGGCAAGCTTTTCAAGGCTGCTGTTTTTTTAGGAAATCCAAAAAGTATTGAGAGAACCTGGTAAATTCCTGGGGTGCTTTTTTAAGGTTTTTGTAAACTTCTTCAGTATCAATTTTAAGGTAAAGATGAATTAAAATATTCCTAAAGTCGGTCATCTGGGAGGATTGTTGGCTAAAATCCTGGGGTATTACCCTTTGTTTTCCAAGCAACAAGATAATATCCTTATAGGTCCCTGCGCTTGTATTAAAGTATTTGGCCAGAATATGATTTCCGATATCACAGACAGCTTCTATCCCGATAATCATGGCATACATTGCGGCATACTGAATCCTTTTCTTCTTAAAAAAATCCTGTTTTGGAAGCTTGCGAATCTCTTTTAGCTCTGAGGCAGCCTCTTCAATCTTTGCAAGTCTTTCCTTTATTATTATTTCTGTTTCCAGATTATCCGGTTTTGGCACTCATTTCTCCCAGCCTGTTTTGCCTTACCCTCTCTTCCAGATATTTGTAGTAAACCCTTCTAAGATAAAGGGCGTCATCAAATTCTTTGAGAGTCCTTACCTGAAAATTAACCCTTAAATCATCATCCTTGCAGAAGATTACCCTTCCTCTGGTGACAGCCAGCTGGGCAAGCAGGGGAGAAGCATTGTTGAGTATGGCCACATCCACCGGCTTGTTTTTTACAAGCCGGCCCAGTCTATCCATAATATTGAGCCTGGCCCGGTTATAATCTCCCCTGCAAATAGATTTATCCAGCAGTACAGCAATATCGATATCGCTTAGCCTGGTCTGCTTTCCTTTAACAGCAGAACCAAACACAAAGGCCAGGACAGCCCCATTCTCCTGCAGTATCCTGGTAACGAGTTTTATATCTGGAAAAATTTCTTCCATTTCGTTTAAGTACAGGGAACTAAAAATTTCCGCCTCCTTGTGTATTTAATATATTAAGTTTATCACAATTATACTTTAACTTTAAAAGAATCTTTCAGGCCAACAATTTATTAGAAAAATTATTTGCAAGCCTGTATAATGTTAAAATATTTATCAATTTTATCACAATATGGAAAATTTACTAATAACCGGCGGTGCAGGGTTTATAGGGTCAAGCTTTATAGGGCACCTGCTTAAAAATCATTACCAGGCAAAGATTATTTGCATCGATGATTTCAACGACTACTATGATCCGGCCATAAAAAGGAAGAATATAAAGGGGTTTATAAGGGAGCCCAATTTTGTGCTGGAGGAGGCAGATATCACCGATTTTAACGCTCTCAAGCAGATATTTTTACGGCACAGAATAGATAAGATTGTCCACCTTGCCGCCAGGGCGGGGGTAAGGCCTTCCATACGCTATCCCCTGCTTTACGAGAAGGTAAATGTGGAGGGGACCATGCATCTTCTGGAGCTGGCAAGGGAGCGGGGTGTAGATAAATTTATCTTCGCTTCCTCTTCCTCGGTTTACGGCAATAACCGGAAGGTGCCCTTCTCCGAGGATGACAATGTAGACTTTCCCATCTCCCCCTATGCGGCCACCAAAAAAAGCGGAGAGCTCGTCTGCCATACCTATCACCACCTTTATGGTATCGATTGTTTCTGCCTCAGGTTTTTTACCGTTTACGGGCCCAGGCAGAGGCCGGAGATGGCCATACATAAATTTGTGAGGCGGATAGATGAAGGAAAGGAAATTGAGGTTTACGGTGACGGCAAAACCAGCAGGGACTACACCTATATAGATGATATAACCGGGGCACTTTACAGGTGCCTGGATAGAGTCAGCGGCTACCAGATAATAAATCTGGGAAATTCCAGCCCCATAGAGCTTAGTGCTTTGATTGGGCTCATCGAAGAAAAGATGGGCAAAAAAGCAGGCATAAAAAAAATGGGCATGCAGCCCGGGGATGTAATTACCACCTATGCCCATATAGAAAAAGCTAAAAAAATCCTGGGCTATAATCCATCTACCCCCATAGAAGAGGGGATTGAAAAATTCATAAAATGGTACCGCAGCAAGGGGACTTAAAATTGGCAAAAAACGAAGGTAGTTCTTCAAATTTCCTTAAAAGCAGGACATTTATAATAGTGGTGCTGGCGGCCCTGGTGCTTTCCATAGCCATACCCGTAGCTTATATATCCTACCTCGATTATTTGGATGTGCCTAATTTCGTAAGCGCCCAGTCAAATTACATAGTCGTATCCAAAGATGAAGCCAGCCCGGGAGATACCCTGACCTACATAATTAATCTGGCCAATGAGGGAAGGAAAGAAGTTACCGATGTAGTGGTTACTACCGATATACCCGAACATACACGGCTTGTCTCCAGAGATATCGATTACCTAAAGTCAGCAGATGATAAAACATTAAGTTTTTTAATAGGCTCCCTTGAAGTGGGACAGAAAAAGAAGCTCTCTTTTGTTGTAGAGCTGGACAACCCCCTGGATAACGAGACTGTAATTTCCAATAATACGCTGGATATAACCTACAGGAGGAGCGATTCGGTCGAGCAGATAAATAAGAAGTTTGAAACCAGCCTTAAAACCACAGTAATAAGCAGCATTGATTTCTCGGAGTCCTATTACAAGATAACCGGCCAAAACAGCGAGTATCTCAGGATGGGAGACATCCTGAATGTGGTCTTCTTTGTTAAGAACAGCGGCAATATGCTGGCCTCTGATGTTACCTTACTGGGCATAATCCCGGATAATACCGCCTATGTCGATGGAAGCTTTACCTCTGATTCAGCTTATATGGATGTGGTTGGCGGCCGGGAAGCAATAAGGCTTGACAGTGTAGGGCCCAATGAAAAAATATTTATAAATTATTCGCTGGAGGTTTCCTCGGGGCTCGGGGACAATACCAGGGTGGTGTTTGAGCCTGCCATAGAAGGCGGCTTTGGCCAAACGCCCCTGGAAAACAAGGAGCTTATGGTCAGGGCATTCCCGCAGTTTGACGGGTTTGTCCTTGCCGGAGTTGATGAAAACGGCGGGGATCTACTGCCCAATGAAACCATAAAATATACGGTAACCTTCAAGAACACCGGTGACGGTAGCGCCTATGATGTGTTTGTGGAAAACTCAATCCCGGAAAATACGACTTTTATCGATTCTGATATCGATCCTTCCCTGTTTAGGTGGGAAGCCCCGGACAGGGTATTCAGCGTAAGGGCAGCTGAGCTTTCCCCCGGAGAAGAGTTTAGCTATTACTACCGGGTAAAGGTTGACGGGGGACTTTATTACGGGACCAAGGTTACCAATACCAGCACGCTGATATACCAGGAAGAGAGGCTTGAGTCTGAATCGGTCACCCATTCAGTGGTCTCCAACTACAGCTACAATGTGGCGATTATGGGAGACTCCCAGGTATCAAACACCCAGTGGGTAGGCCAGCTTAACAGCCTGTTTGAGCAGAGCTATCCCTACGGGTCCTTTAATTTCATAAAAAGCGGCAGAGGCGGAGAAACTGTGGACATGGGCTACAACCGGATGTTAAGCTCAGGTATCCTGGACCAGAGCCCCTACATCTTTATAATAAACTACGGCACCAATGATGCCGATACGTCTTCGGGCTACTACCGCATAGCTCCGGAGACCTTCCGCTATTACCTGGGAGCCATGATAGACACCATTAAGACCAATACCGGGGCCATGGTGGTGGTTATGTCCACCGGAGTGGTAAATGAAGAGCTTAAAATCAGCCACTTAAATTCTGACCTGACAACCTACAACAATATTGCTTCCCAAATCTGTGCGGAGCGAGGGGCGGTGTTTGTGGATGTGTTTGGGCCCATGCTGCAGAGCGAAAACCCGAACCAGCTGCTGGCAGACGGCCTGCATTACAACAGCAGCGGGGATCAGCTGGCGGCAAGGATAGCATTTAACACCATATCCGGCCAACTCAACAAGCACGGCGTCAGGTAACCTAGTAGCCCCTTATAAGCCAGAACAGTATATTAGCCAGGGCAATAGAGAGAAGAAGCAATGCAAACAGCATAGTATTTACCACTGTAATATATCTTCTGCTTCTGTTATTTATCCTCATGGTAAGGTTTACTATGCCCAGTACCGCCAGCCCTATAATAAGGATATAGAAAGAGGAGAACATAAAGTCATGGGAGGCCTTGGCCAGTATGGTGCTGGCAGGCCTGGTGGTGATTATGTTAATTATTGTCTGCCTTACTGCATTCAAGTTAAAGCTCCTTTGCTTCCCTGTAAATGTCCCTGCCCAGCAGAAACATTATCCATAGGATAATGGCGCTGTATGCTGTCCTGGCAAAATTTATGAAGGTTTCCAGGGCGATATTGTCCCCAATACGGATATCCTGCAGATGCAGCCTGAAGTTTACCGCCAATGAGTGGAAATAGGGGCCGTCCAGGGGAGTAAACAGATAAGGGGTAAAAACCCCCAGATCAGAGGCAAGTATCCAGTACAAAAACCAGGTGCCGGTAAGGGCATAGAAGAGCCCGGAATACTTGGGGTACCTGGATATTATTACAGCTGCAAACAGCATAACCCAGCTAAACCACTGAGCTGCTGAAGGAGTGGTCAAGAAAAAGAGCAAAAAGAACAATGTGCCAAACATCGATGTCTTAACCAGTGTCGAGCTTCTGCATAGTGAGGGCAAAACA
>JBNJCW010000006.1:0-48867 GCA_051744345.1 Actinomycetota bacterium | reverse complement strand
CTTTGCTATCTCTAACTTCCGCTCTGCTGAAAGCATGATAAATGTTTGAACTTGTTATTTGTTATTAGTTTATGTTTATTTATGTGGTTTGTCAATTTTAAAATCACTCAGTATTTCAGCAGTTTAACCTTTTTTTCCACCAGGCCCAGCATTATCCCCTCGGCCATTGCTTCCAGCTCATTTTCTCCGGGATAGACAAAAATCCTCGGAGAGATAAACTCCACTTTGGGGATGATAAGGTCCAGGAATGTTTGGTCATAGGCCAGGCCTCCGGTTAAAATCACTGCATCCACTTTCCCGTAAGCAAGCACTGACATGGCAGCCGCCTCCTTGGCTATCTGGTAAGCCATAGCCTCTATTACCAGCTTAACCTTTCTGTCGGTGTCTTTCCTGTAAGCATCCATAAGCCTGCTGAAATCGGTGGTGCCAAAATAGGCCACCAGGCCCCCTTCCCCCAGCACCATCCTGAAACTCTGCTCAAAATCAAGCCTGTTTTCAAATACGTATTTTAAAAAACTTCCCAGTTCCATCCCCCCTGACCTTTCAGGGGTAAAGGGACCCTCTCCCTGGGTGCCGTTATTTACATCCACCACCCTGCCCCGCCTGTGCAGGCCTATGGTTATACCGCCCCCCATATGGACGACCAGAAGATTTGCATCCTCATATTTTTTGCCCAGCTCCCCTGCAGCCTTCCTGGCTACCTTCTTCTGGTTTAAGGCATGGAATATGCTGGTACGCTTAAAATAAGGGTGACCGCTTACCCGGGCAATATCAACCAGCTCGTCCACGCAGATAGGGTCCATGATATATGCTTTCTTCCCATGCCTGGAAGCATAATAGTGGGCAATCACTGCTCCCAGGTTGGAGGCATGCTCCCCGTAGCGGGCACTTTCCAGGTCATCTATCATTTTGGGACTAACCTCATACAGGCCGCTGTCAAGGGGCCTCAGGTAGCCTCCCCTCCCGATAAAAAAATCAATTTCTGAAAGGTCAATCCGGCTATCCTGAAGGAACCTGTCTATGGAGGCCAGCCTGAAATCCAGCTGATCCACAACCCTTGGGTACTTCTTTATTTCCTCCCTCTGGTACCTGATTGTTTCTTCTGACTGAAGCTTGCAGCCTTCAAACAAGCCTATTTTTGTGGAAGTGGAACCGGGATTAATTGCAAATATCTTGTTCATAAAACACCTCCGTATTTACCATAATTGAAACCAAACTGCCTCTATTTTTGGATTATAGGGCTATTAAAAAGGTTAAAAAGATTAGTTCCAGTTTTTAGAAGCTTATGCTGCTTTGCCAGCAGCCTCTGGGCTATTCCGCCTCTACCTTTTTACATCATTTGCTTTCAAGGCTCATAAGCACAAGCTCGGATATGTCTTTTACCTTTATCTTTGATTTCTCTCTCTTAAGCGCATTCAGCATGGTCCTCACGCACTGCTGGCAGGAGGTAACCACAATATCAGCTCCGGTCCCTATAATCTCTTCTGCCTTTATTCTGGCAATATCCTGGACAAGCTTGGGATCCGCTGCCTCTACATTACCGCCTCCCCCGCAGCATAGCGCGCGCTCCCTGCTGTTTTCCAGTTCCACGAACTCTATCCCGGGTATTGCCTTTATGATTTCCCTGGGCTCATCATAAATCCCTGAATTCCTTCCCAAATCACAGGGATCGTGGTAGGTAACCTTTTTATCCAGGGGATTTAATTTCAGTTTCTTTTCTTTTATCAGCCTGGCCAGGTACTGCACCAGGTGCAGAACCTCAAAATCAATCTTTATCTCCGGCTGTATCTGGCTGTATACATGCTTCCACATATGGTAGCAGGAAGGACAGGAAGTAACCAGGGCCTTGGCCCCTGTTTTAGAAACAGTTTCGATATTGTGCCTGGCAAAATCCACAAAGTCATCCTTAAAACCGGAGGTTAAAAGGGGAAAGCCGCAGCACCATTCCTCCTCCCCCAGGACCCCAAAGTCAAGATCAGCCTTCCTGAAAATCTGAACAACCGCCCTGGGAAGCTTGAAAACCCGGGGGGAGAAAGAGGAGACACAGCCCACGAAATAAACTATATCCATCTTCTGCCTTACATACCTGTCCTCGGGTATATCCGGCACCTTGTCTATCCAGTCCACCCTGCCTTCATTGGTATCAAATGAGACATTTTTGGCTTTAACCAGCCTGTCCCTTAGCATACCCAGCGCCTCCGGATGCTTTCCTTCCTCAACCAGCACCTCCCTCAGCTTCAGCCATACATCCTGCAGCTTGATGCCTATGTGACAGTCAAGCTCACACCGGGAGCACATGGTACAGGCATATGCCGCCCTGGCTAAATCCTTTATATCTTCTTCCGTTATCTCTTTTTTAAGAATCCTGGACAGGAAACCGAATTTTGTACCCGCAAATTTTTTCAGCAGTTTAATCTTTTTGGAAGGGGCAATAGAAACGTCATCGCTGCCCAGTACCGCGGTACACAAATCAAGGCAGTTACCGCATTTAGTACAGGCATCTATTTCTGCCAGCTGCAGAACATCAAACTTATCAAGTTTCATTTTTATCTCCACTTTCTATTATTATTAAATCAGGCATTATGTGCTCTTTCCCTTAGCCTCCTGGCCACTACCACAAACGGCCCAAAAACCATATGGGAAAACTTCCCGTATGGGATGTAGGCCACAAAGCCGAAAAGCATTGCAAGGTGTATAAAAAAGAATGCCATACTGGCCGCCTGCCAGTCTATATTGGTAAAAATAGGTAAAAGGATTACCGAAAGAATAAACCCTGCCGGAGCAAATGCCGCCCTTTCTGTCGGGATGGACCTGGACAGGATAAAGCTTGCCTCATACAGAAAACCGAAAATTACGGTTATGGCCAGCAGTATGCCTGCTGTTTTATCCTTTAGCTCTACAGACTTTTTCTTTTTTCTAAAAGCAGCAAATCTCAACACCGCAATAACCACCCCTAAAATAATGGTAAGCTTGGTAAGGTCAAGCGCCATGGCAGTAAACCTGTTTTCCAGGGTAGAAAAAACTTTTACGAACCCAGAAGATCCTTCCACTGCCATACCCCCCGGAGCAATAAAAAAGGCTATGGCATGCAGAACTGTAATCAGGAAAAAAGAAACCAGTCCCCAGAACATGAAAATATGGATAAACCATTTCAGCTTGCTGTCCCGGAAAAGATTGACATGTATTATACCGTCAGCAAAAAAGGATTTCACAATCATCCCGAAATCAGGCCCGAAGAACCTTTTTAAAAAATCTCTGAGGTTCTTCTTAAACTTTGCCGGCCTGGACAGTTTTTTTGCCGGCTTTCCGTAAGATGTCTCCGTCTGCCCCCACAGCCAGATGGATATCCTGTATCCAATTCCCCAAAAAAACAAAACAATGAATAAAGCAAAAATGACCCAGAAATAAATATCCGCTGTTTCCATGGATAAACCCCTATGCTAATTTGGTTATAAAAAATTCTTATAAATTGCAGTTATGATAACATATTTGGTCAGATATTAGAAAGACAATCAGACTTTTACCACATTACTAATAAGCAGCAACGCTTAAAAAACCTTACTTTAAAGCAGCCTTACATTGGTCTTTAAAAACTTATCTACTGGAAATTTTTTCATTAATAATTTTTATAACTGCCGAAATAAATAATTTCATTTCTTTAAAATATTCTTCTACTTCCTCTTTGGTAAAATTGATCAGCTCGCCATAATCGCTTTTTGTCCTTAAATCGTAAGCCATATTTAAGAATTTGCCGATATCGGGATCAATAATTTTCTGTTTTACATAATTCTTATTAAAGTATCCGATTAACTGGCTATGTTTTGAAGTTGAGAAATTATCTATTAAACCCAAAGCGTCTACTATATAAAATATTCCATAATAAATCCTGGTTACAGCAGCATTGTATTTTTTTGCATTTTTTAGTACCTCTACTTCTTCAATCGCTTCTCTGGCCCGGGAGATCCTATACTTCACCAAATCTTTCTTATAACCGTCAGTCATACCTTCATTCCCGAATTAAGTACATTTTTTATAAACGGCACTTCCCTATACACAGGTTTTTTAAGCTGACTTTCAGAATATATTTTTGTATTAAATACAATATCATTTTCAATTCCGATATCTAAAACCAAATCCATTACCTCCCTTACTTCTTTCCAGTCTTTTGTTTTCTTAAAAATTATCATGATATCACAATCGGATTCAGGGTTATAGGAATTCATTTGTGAACCAAAAAGGAGCAGATTTGAGAAATCATTACTGTATTTCTTTTGTAATGCTTTTTTTAATATAGATAGTATTTTAAATATTTTCTTATCCATATCAGGCTATTTGTGATTACAAGGTATTTCCAGTTAATCTGTATTATATATTAACATATATTATTTTTATCTACTATATCACAAAACAATCATAGCAATGTCTAATTAATTAATTTCATACCTGTAATCATTCTTATATTTCTAAAAAACCAATTAAAATTGCATCATCCAAACTTTTTTACAATTTTACTTTACAGTTGATCTAAAGAAATCATAGCTCAACTAAATAACAAAATTTAAAATCATATAAAATCTTAGGCTGACATCTTTTGGTTTTTATGCTTATTACAAATTTTAGGCTAATTTATTTTCATAAGTAAATAGTATAATATATAAATACAGTGATTAGATTTTTAAAAATATAACAGTTCCAACCAGCTGAAAATTATATAGCTGCCTGAAAAGGGGGTTGAGAGTTATGGATAATAAAGATTCAAGAAAGAAATCTGAAGAGATTGGAATAAACGGCTTAAACAGCATAAGCAACCTGGAAGCCAATATAATGAAGATTATATGGGACCGTGGAAAAGCTACAGTAAGAGAAGTTCACGAGACTATGCTAAGGCAGGAAATAGAGAAAAAACAGCACGGATTCATTCCCTATACAACAGTAATGTCAACCATGAACACGCTGGCAGAAAAAGGACTCCTAAAACAGGACAGGTCGGCAAAAACATATACCTATTCTCCGGCAGTTACCAAAACTGACCTTGCCAGGAGCATAATTAAGTCTGTAGCTGAAAAAATACTGGAGGGCACGCCACAGTTTAAGAAAGTGGACCGGTTTATTAACGGCTTAAGCTAAAAGCGACTTATCAACTTCTACGCTGTCAACCTTGGCTACAATAACTGAATCTATGCTCTTTTCCCTGGTCTCATCGGTCATCCTGGCAGAGCTTCCGTTTACCACCAGGACCTTTTCTCCTATCCCTACCCCTACCAGGTCCACAGCCACCACAAACGGATCCAGCATCCTGCCGTCAAGGTCAATCGCCTTTACAATCATCAGTTTTTTGCCTGCCAGGCTGCTGTCCTTCTGTGTGCACACTACATTTCCTATTACCTTGCTTAAAACCAATGTTTACCCCCCGCTTATATTAACCCTGTCTATTATTGCTACAATAGCAGCATCAGTAGGAACATTTTCCCCTTCAAAAGCCCAGGTAGCTTCAGAACCGTCTTCATACCCTACCAGGTCTCCTGTTCCCGAAGAAGTGGAATCCAAAGCTACCAGGAAACCGCCAGCCTTTTCCCCTGTCTCCAGGTCAATTGGCTGGATTACCTGCAGCTTTTTGCCGGCAAGGCCCTCATGCTTGATGGTAGCCACGATATTCCCGATAACTTTGGCATAATACACTTATCATCAACTCCACTTCCTTATTTTAGCATAAACCCTAAATTTGCCCAATCGCAGCCTTTGCCGCCTTAAGGGTATTCTTAAGGAGCATGGCAATGGTCATGGGGCCAACACCCCCGGGTACCGGGGATATATGGCTTACCTTGGGCTCTACCTTCTGGAAATCCACATCACCTATAAGGGTGGCTCCTTTTTTCTCAAAGTCTTCCTTTCTCCACTCCAGAAGTTCAGGGCTGGCCTTATCTTTGGTAATCCTGTTTATTCCTACATCAATTACCACTGCCCCTTCCTTTACCATATCCTCTTTTATAAGGTAGGGAACCCCAGTAGCCACTATCAGTATATCAGCATCCTTTGTATGCATCTTAAGGTCCCTGGTCTCAATATGGCAGATGGTAACCGTAGCCCATTCATTTAAAAGAAGGAGGGTACAGGGTTTTCCCACAATCTCGCTGTGGCCTACCATGGTAGCATTCTTGCCCTTTATGGTTATACCCTCCCTCTTGAGCATTTCGATAATACCGGAAGGGGTAGCAGGTACCAGGCAATCCTGCTGGGATACAAGCTTGCCCATGTTTACCGGATGGAAACCGTCCACGTCTTTTTCCGGTATTATGGCCATCAGTACCTTACCGCTGTCCACCTGCTTGGGCAGGGGGAGCTGTACCAGTATGCCGTGTATATCATCCCTGTTGTTAAGCTTTTCAATTTCTGCCAGCACATCTTCAGTGGACACAGAATCATCCATTTTTATGGTTTCCGAGTTTATGCCCACCTGATTGCAGCCCTTTTCCTTATTGGCCACATAAACCTTGGAGGCAGGATTCTCTCCCACCAGTATAACCGCCAGTCCCGGCACTGCCTGTTTTTGTTTCTTCATCTGCTCTATTTCAGCCTTAACTTCGTCTTTGATTTGAGCAGATATCTTGGATCCGCTTATTAACTTAGCTATTGTAATCACCCCTCAAAAATTAAATTAATATTATTTATTAGAACAAACCTACGATATTTCCGTCATCATCAATATCCACCTTGGTGCCTGCAGGAACCTTTGGCAGGCCGGGCATGGTCCTCATCTCGCCCAGAAGCGGGTAGAGGAATCCTGCACCTGCTGACGCCCTTATGTCCCTTATAGGAACCGTAAATCCTTTAGGCCTTCCCTTCAGGTTCGGGTCATGGGAGAGGGACAGGTGGGTCTTGGCCATGCATATAGGCAATTTGTCAAATCCCTGCTTGGTGTAAAGGTCTATTTTGTCCTGGGCTGCAGGCAGGAAGTTTACCCCGTCTGCACCGTATATCTTGGTAGCAATGGTTTCAATCTTCTTATCAATAGGCCAGTCAAGAGGATAGAGGAACTTAAACTCAGAAGGCTTCTGGGCCGCTTTGGCTACCGCTTCGGCCAGCTCTGTGCCCCCTTCTCCGCCTTCCAGCCATACCTTGCTTACCACCGCATCTTCGGCACCTGCCGCTTTAGCCTTTTCCCTTACGGCTTCAATCTCTTCCTCGCTGTCTGCCTCGAAGTGGTTTATGGCAACTACCACTGGAACGCCGTGCATCTTCATATTTTCAATCATCTTCTCCAGGTTTTCGCAGCCCTTGGAAACCGCATCCACGTTAGGGGTATCCATAAGCTCCTTGTCCACGCCCTGGCCGGGTATAAACTCAAAGCCCCCGCCATGCATCTTAAGCGCTCTTACCGTGGCCACAATAACAGCAGCATCGGGTTTTAACCCGGAATACCTGCACTTTATGTTCAGGAATTTCTCAGCCCCTATATCTGCCCCAAAGCCGCTTTCAGTAACCACATACTCTCCCAGCTTAATGGCAATCTGGTCGGCTAAAATAGAGCTGTTGCCGTGGGCAATATTGGCAAAAGGCCCCGCATGCACAAAACATGGGGTATGCTCTATGGTCTGCAGCAGGTTTGGCTTGATGGCATCCTTAAGAAGTACTGCCATGGCTCCGGCACATTTTAAGTCTTCTGCGGTAACCGGCTTACCGTCAAAGGTAGAGCCTACAGTCATCTTGCCCAGCTTCTCCCTTATGTCTTTTAAGCCGGTGGTAAGGGCAAGTATGGCCATCACTTCACTGGCTACGGTTATATCATAACCGCTCTCCCTGGGAACTCCGTTAAGCCTTCCCCCCAGCCCGATTACTATATTCCTCAAAGCCCTGTCGCTTACATCCACCACACGGTTAAGGGTAATGCTAAACGGGTCAATGCCCAGCTCATTACCCTTCATTATATGGGTATCCAGGAATGCAGCCAGAAGGTTATGGGCAATGCCCACCGCATGAATATCCCCGGTAAGGTGGAGGTTAAAATCCTCCATGGGCAGAACCTGGGAGTATCCGCCTCCTGCTGCCCCGCCCTTGATGCCAAAAACCGGCCCAAGCGAGGGCTGCCTTATACAGGTTATGGTATTTTTTCCTATCTTGTTGAGGGCCATGGCCAGCCCTATGGTGGTCACCGTTTTCCCTTCACCCAGGGGGGTGGGGGTAATGGCAGTAACATCAATGTACTTGCCGTTTGGCCGCCCGCTCAGCTCCTCCAGAACTGAAAGATCAACCTTGGCCTTGTAATTGCCGTAAAGCTCGAGGTGATCTTCCTCCAGCCCTACGGATTCCGCAATCTCTTTAATGTGCTTCATCTCTGCGGCTTGGGCGATTTCTATGTCGCTATTCAACTTGGCTCCTTTCGATATATTGCATTGAAATAATGGATGTGCAAAATTATACCTGAATTACTAACTTGTTACAAACAATTTATGCCCCGCGGCTTCAGGTACGGTTTGATGAATACTCCTTTAAAAACTTTGGCACTTCTCCTGCTTCCCTGGGCCCAACAATTACTTTCCAATCTCCGCCAAGCTCATCTTCAAGCTCTCCCTGCAGCTGGGCAACATAGCCGGGTATTATAAGTTCCCTGTTTTCTGTTTTATCTTCTATGCCGCTCTTTTTTATAAACTGGGCAATAAGTTCAGGAATAAACTTTCCTGCCGCCCAGGCGGTAAGGACCGATTGGCCCTCCACATTCATAACCAGCATCCAGCTGGGTACCTTGCTGTTTTCCACTTCACCGGAGATGATAAAGTAGGTGAGGGAGAAATTGGTTGTAATGATTATGGGAGAATTGGCGTCCGGGCTGCCAATCTCATAAATCTTTTCTTCAACCTGCATGGGCTGCCTGGGATCAGTATAAATGTTCTGCCTGAATACCAGAAGCGGGTAAATATTCTGGGCGCTGGTATCCGAAATGGCAATAATGGAAGCATACTTGGCCACGAATACCGAAGCAGTAAGCGTTTGCCTTAAAGAATCTTCGGCCATCTCATCAGCAAACACTATGGTGGGATAGCCGAACAGCCTGTTCTTTTTCTTAATGGCTGCAGTCCGCAGGATAATCTGGTTAAAGAAGTCGCCCTTTAAGTCCCTTTCCCCTATATCTATCACCAGGTTTTTAATGCCCTGGCCCCGCATCTTCTCGGTTATCTGGGCTATATCGTCAAAACTCTTGCCCCTTACAGCCGCCGGGCAGCCGGTGTCTTTGGCTATCTTTATGAACTTGTCTGCGGTTTCAGCGGTAGCCCCGTGCAGAAGCGGCTTCCTGTCCTTTAACTCGGAAGCCAGCTCACCC
Organism: Actinomycetota bacterium; assembly: GCA_051744345.1. Classification (GTDB taxonomy): domain Bacteria; phylum Actinomycetota; class Humimicrobiia; order Humimicrobiales; family Humimicrobiaceae; genus Halolacustris. The sequence goes on along the minus strand of JBNJCW010000006.1, from coordinate 39,551 downwards.
AAAACTTCAACATCCTGGCTGACCAGTATAAGCGGCTTTTTGGTAGCTGAAGCCGCCAATTCTACCGCTGCCTTGAATTTTGCGCTGTCGCCGGAAACATCCTTGATGCATAACCCATCGAGTTTCAGCACCTGCCCGACCCTTTCATATTCCAGGCTGTCTACCTCTTTTACCGTTTTCTCTATATCCTGCTCAGGCATATCATCTTTTATGGTAACCACAAATGCATTCTGGTTTATGAAAGTCCTGTCATGCCTGAACAGCACATTTTCCTCACCGACCGTAAACGCTTCTTCGCCGCTTCCCACCTCTACCTTTAGAATGGGCGGCTGGGAAGCCTCGGCAAGCTCATTTTTTGCCTCTTCAGACACATGGGGACATTTCTCCAGCTCTACCTTGCCCGCAGCCAGCTGCATGGCAAAAGCCAGGCAGGTAGGAAAACCGCAGTCCTTGCAATTGGTTTTAGGTAGTTTTTTGAATATCTCCAAACCGCTTAATGACATTATATACTCCTTTGCATCTATACTTTTGCAATATTTATTACATCATCGGTTCCATCTCCAGGACAGGATGGCCTACTTTCTGCATCCACTCCAAAACTTCTTCTTCGGTCTGGGCTTCTTCTTCAGTGGCAATCTTATCCAGGAAATTTTCCAGCCCCAGCTCTTTTGCCCTTTCTTCAATTGAATCCCTTATCTCTTCCTTTAGTTCCCTGGGAAGCCATACCAGCCTCTCCAGGCCCCCGTCAGCCTTTATAAACTTCTTTGATCCTATGAAAAACTTGCTGATACCTATAAAACCCGGGGTCTGAATTCCTCCCCCTACCATTCCGGCGATAGTGGAGAATTTCATCCCGCAGGGGGTCATTCCCGTATACTCCCTGTTTACAGCCATAACCCCGTTAGTGGAAGGAAGTATGGTGCATATAACCTCGAAGCATCCGCAGGAGGTCATGGGGTCCACAATCATGGAATAAGCTGAAAATGATTCCAGGTTCTGGTTCGATGCTTTGTAAATATAATCATTTACTCCTTTCCATATTCCCAGGTTTTCATCCACTGTCTCCCCCTTCTTTATGGGCTGGTTGGCGCCTGTGGGACTAATTTCATAAGCTGCCCTGCAGTCCAGCCAGTTGTAGGCTCCGCAGAGCCCAGGCCTCTCCGGTGAGACCACGCAGGCATGGTTGGGAGCAAATGACTGGCAGAGGGTGCATGAATAGAAGGTATCCACACTCTCGTCGGTAAGGGAGCCCATCCTCTCATCCCTGACCTTGAATATCTTTCTGGATTTTTGGATCAACGCCTCCACATCCTCGGGGTTGGTGTATATCTTAACCTGCACCTTGTCTACGATATTTCCGAAATCGGCATGCATCTTGGCATGGAGCACGGTTCCTATATGCCTGATTTTAAACCCGTTTTTAACCGCATCCTTGGAAAACCTGACCCAGGATATATCCCTCTGGCCCATGTGGAAAATACCTGAAGGGTAGTTCAAAAAATAATGTATCTGCCTTTCCATCACCGGCTCAAAGTCCTCCTGCATTTTCCTTCCGGAAACCTCCACCAGGATACCCAGTGGAAGCACGCCCCCTTCGTCCACATCATCAACCTCGGGCCCTATAACCTCTATTTTTCCGTCCTCAACCTCTGAAGAATCGGCCATAACCAAAAGCTCTACGGCCGGGCTCTTATTGCCGCCGAATTCGATATAGGTATTTTCCTTCCTTACCCTTTCACCCTCAAAAGCAGGCCCGAAGGGCACGGGCACGTCAACCTTTTCAACAGTTATCTTTAGCCCCCTCACCTCGATGGCCTTGGACACGATTTCATTCTCGCCTATATTGGAAACCACATGCTCATAGGTGCATACGCCACGGGGAAGTATTTCAGGTATATTGGTATTGGCAATAGTAGGAAAGCCGTAGTTTATGGCTCCTGCAGCATTGGCATACTTTGCCTCGTCAACCTCGCCCAGGGCCAGTACGAAAGCAAATACCCTGTTCTTATTATAAAGGAGCATTCTCCTGAAATCTCCAGGCTGAACACCCCCAAAACTCATAGCCGCCCTGGCTGCAAACCCAAGCGCGTATATGGTTGCAGTTATGTCTTTTCCGAAAGGAACCAGCCTTGTGTCCCAGCCCAGCTCAACCCCTTCCTGGGCAAGCTGCTCAGCCATGGTCACGCCATCGGTGGAGCCGGACATAAACACATAGATGCTTTTTTCCTGCAGCTCCCTGGCAATCTTTACCGCCATATCATTGGAGGTAGCCGCGCCGACACAGGCAGCAAAACCGGGGGCAGTGCCGTCCACAAACTCGATGCCCCTCTCCCTTATAATCAGGTCAGCAGCAGCACCCAGCCATATGCCTTCCACCGGCGTGGGGTCCTCTATGTACTTAATGGCTTCTATTATCTCCTCTGCCCACAGGGTAGCTATGCCCGCATCCAGGGTACCCCCCAGGTACGGTATCCATATCTTTTCGCTGGGAACAGGTGGAAGCAGGTTTTTCGCCTCGTCTATAACTTCCCTGCAGTCACCCAGCTTTTCAACCTTTATTCCGGTCATACTGTATATTATGGGAAGAAAATAACCGGTATCCGGAAACTCCAGTGCCTGGCCTTCTCCCTTATCTTCAATGGCCTTCTTTAATTTATCTTCCGCCTGCTTTACTATACTGTGAGCACCCTTAATAGCGCTGGTAGCTATGATCTTAGACATTTCCTAACTCCCTCCTTGATTCCATATCAAACAGCACTCTCTCTTTTTTAACATCAATCTTAAGCGCCTTTCTTTTTGACTGTATATGATTTATTACCTTTTCCAGAACCTCGTCTATGTCCGGAACATACTCAAGTTGTCCCCCATACTTTTTATTCCAGACATTGGTCATGATGTTAACCACTTCCTGGCTGGAAATAACCGGTATGGGTTCACCGCTGAACACCACATAAACCCCGCTGGCAGCAAAATAAGAGCCGATGGACAGCGCCTTTTCGCTCATCCATTCGGGAGCAATGCCTGCCGCCGGCAAATCGCTTATATCATCGCCAAGGCCTCCCTCGGCTATAACCTCCGAGACCACGGTCAGTATCCTCGAGTTATCCACGCAGGAACCAAGGTGAAGCACGGGAGGAATCCCCACTGCCTCACAGATAGACTTCAGCCCGTCCCCTGCCTGCTCATATGATTCAGGCATCAGCAGGCCGCATTTCGCAGAAGCAAGCGCGCCGCAGCCGGTCTGCACCACCAAATAATCCCGCTTTATAAACTCCCTGGTAAGGTAGTTGTGGTACTTGTCCTGGGGGTGGCGGGCATTATTGCAGCCCACAATTGCTACCACTCCCTGTATCCTGCCGTCTATTATTCCGTCATTTAAGGGCCTGAAGGATTCCCTGAACCGGCCACCAAGCATATACCTAATATACTCATGGGAGAAGCCGGCAATAAGGTCGGAGGTAATATTGGGTATGCTGACCTTCTTGCGGTTGGAGTAATTGTCTATGGCCATCTTTATTATCTGCCTGGCAGTATCTAAAACCTTCCTGTCGTCAAACTGTATGTGGGTAGCACCTGCAATCTTGCATTTGGCCGAAGAGGTTATCAGCTTGGTATGGTACTTTTTAACCAGCTCTCCCAGGGACTGCATGATACACTGTATATCCACCACCATGGCATCTACCGACCCAGTCATTATGGCCATCTCCTGGGACAGGAAATTTCCTATAGGGGCAACCCCCTGCCTCATCAATACCTCATTGGCAGTACAGCATATGCCTACCACGTTTATGCCTTCCGCCCCCTTGCTTTTGGCATACTTAACAAGTTCAGCATCATCGGCAAGCTCGGCTATAACCTCGGACAGCGTAGGCTCATGGCCGTGCACTACCAGGTTTACCTCTTTTTCCGAAAGCATGCCCAGGTTGGCCTTGGCAGAACGTGCCTTGGGGGTGGTAAAAAGTATATCAGTTATCTCTGTTCCGATCATTGAGCCTCCCCATCCGTCCGAAAGGGCGGTCCTCAAGGCATGCTCCAGTATATGCTCAGCCTCCTGGTCCACACCCATGTGGGTACGGTGCAGCGCCTCCACCACCTCCCGGTCTATGCCCCGGGGAACAATATTGTTTTCCCTCCAGATATCCTGCCTCTTCTTGGGAGCAATGGAGATGAGATCAATTTCTCCCTCCTGCTGCCCGAAAAGGGAAAGGGCCTTGTTTGCAGCATCAAGGGCTATATCCTTTATGTCCCTGTCTCCGGTCTCTATATTCAAATTCTGGGCAAACCTTATAAGCTTTGCCTCGTCCTTTATTTTTAATCCTTCTGCTTTGCCTTGGGCTACCTCTTTTAACAGCATGGCCATATCCCTGCCATGGTCTGAATGGGCAGCCGCACCGGCCGCTATATGCCTTGCCAGATTCCTGGCAGCAATGGTACCCACCGTGGCACCGCACAATCCGGTTTTATCATCTCTTACCCTGCAAGGCCCCATTGAACAGTTCTTGCAGCAGATGCCGCTTACCGAGGAACCAATGGGACAGCATTTCATGCTCTGGGCCCGGTCAAAAACAGTCTCTACCGCTTCTTCCAGGTTTTCCAGAACCTCCAGTACCGCCTGGTCCTCGCTGCATACCTTTTTTTCATCCTTGCCTTTCATTATGTCACACCATCCTTTATAATAATTTATCTATGGTTTCTTTTATAATCTCCACTGCCCTGGGGTGCCGCATAACCACAATATTTGCCCCTGCAAGCAGCGTACTCATAACCGAGATAGTCTCCCAGTTTATTCCCCTCTCCTCAAGATCTCCCCACTCGGGATAATCTTCTTCGCTTTCCTTTACCTCTTTTACCTTCCATACTTCGGGAGCAATATTGCATATCATGGGCATCTGCGTCATTTTGTCATCCTGCAGCAGCGCCGCTATCTTGAGCCTCTCCATGCAGGAATAACAGTACTCTATCCCGTATCCCAGCCCGGAAGTAGAAGGATCCATTACTATCCTTTCCGGAGGCAGCCCCAGCTGAGTGAGCAGTATGTTAAGCTGCTTGGCTATATTTACATCCAGCGGGTTTAAGGAAATAACATTATTATTATAGCCCATACAGGCTGCAGCGATTGTCTTGTAGCTGTCCTCTTCTGCCCACCCTATAAGCAGGTTTGTGTCCCGGTTAACCTCTGCAACCTTTTTCATTACATCTGCAATCTTTTCCAGGGGCCCGTCACCATAAGTTATTACCGGTATCTCCAGTGATTCCCTGACTTCCTTTACCAGCTGTGCCGCTTCATCCGGCTGCATATCCCCGGCATCAGGGTTTATGCTGGTAAGCTGAAGGCAGATTGCATCAGCAGAGTACTCCTTCACACATTTCTGTGCCCATTTTACAGGGTCATCCCATACATCGGAAAAATAAGCGGCCACGCTCTCAGGCCAGTTCTCAGGTTTGGAATCATAAACTTCCATGGCTATAATAGGCCGGTTGGCTATCTGGCCCTCAAAGGTATAAAAAGGGAGGGCCTTATCCCCTCCTACAATTACCTCTGATTTGTCCTTGCCCAATGTTACTTTTGTAATCTCCCCGGCGTACTCGTTTTTTGGGACTTGGAAGCTCAATTTTTTCCCCTTTCTGTGATTTTTAATAATTGTTACTAAATTGTTACAAAACCTACAACCCCATGTAGGAATTTTTACAAATTATAATATTGTATCACTTTCTTGTAAAAACTTCAGTCACTTTGATTATTTAATTACAAAAGGCCTATTTCTCTTAACAGGCTGCCTGCCTGTTCCAGAGCCTTGCTCTGCTGAGGCAGGTCGAAAACAGACCCTGAAGAGATATCCATGTCAAAAATACTGGGATCATTGTTTATTACTGCAGCAAGCTCAAGCCCTTTTTCATCCATAAAGTCAACAAGCCTCTGATCCAGTTTTTCCGGAGCCCTGTTTATAACCGTAAGCACCCTCCCAACCTTCAGGTTCAGCTCCCCGGCAAGGCCTTTTATTCTTGAAGCAGTCATAATCCCCTTGGGTGAAGGGTCGGATACGATCACAAGGCAGTCTATATCCTGGGTAGTCCTGCGGCTCAAATGCTCCATACCCGCTTCATTATCCATAACCACATAATCGTAATTATCCTGCAGCGTATCTATGTATTTCCTGAACAGTGAATTTGCATAACAGTAACAGCCGGGGCCTTCACCCCTGCCCATAACCAGCAGGTCAAATTTTTTGCTTTCCACCAGGGCCTGCTGCAGGTTCATCTCCACCAGCTGGTCCTTGTAGATGCCTTTGTCCATACGGGAGGCATTCTTCTTAAAATCCTCGCGGAGCATGCCCACGGTAGTAACCGAATCAATCCCCAGTATCTGGTTCAGGTTTGAATTGGGATCCGCATCAAGGGCCAGAACAGGGTAACGCCCGCTGTCTGTAAGAGACCTTATCAGGAGCCCGCACAATGTGGTTTTGCCTGTTCCCCCTTTTCCGGCCACTGCTATATTTGCACCCATATTTCTCCTTTAGCTCTTCGGTTTGTTATTCATTGAAAATAAGAGTTCTTCAACCGTAGGGAAATCTTTCAGGTCGGTATAAGGCAGGAAAAGACCGGCAACATATCGGTCCATAAACTTCATGTTAACGCTAAGCTCAATATAGGTTACCGCATCTGCAATAGCCACCGACTGCTCGTATTTGCTGCCCGAAAGGAGGCTTATATATGCCCCGGTTATGGAAGTATTGCCCATAAAATAGAACCTGTTTATGTTTATGTCCGGAAGCATCCCGATTACCACCGCATTGCCTATATTTAAATTCTTGCCCAACCCCCCGGCTATATAAACCTTTTCCAGGTCATAGACACTCAAATCAACCTCTTCTAAAAGGGTTTTAATGCCTGCATAAATAGCAGCCTTTGCCCTCATAAGGTTGTCTATATCCACTTCACTTATGTATATATCCTTTCCGGTAGCGCTGTCACCGGCCTCTATTATGGTGTACCTGTACTCCCCGTCTACTTCCTTGAGGTACCTGTTTCCGATATCCTTATGGAACCTGCCTTTCCTGTCTATAATTCCCTTAAGGTACATCTCCCCGATTATATCTATAAGGCCTGAGCCGCACAGCCCCCTGGGTTTTGCCCCTCCTATGGTGCCCACCTGGCACCGGTATGTGTCCTGGTCTATGTACACCTTCTCTATGGCTCCCTCAACCGCCCTTATCCCGCATTTTACGCCGCCCCCTTCAAAAGCAGGCCCTGCGGAACAGCTGCAGCCCATCATCCATTCGCAGTTTCCAACCACAAGCTCCCCGTTGGTGCCCAGGTCTATAAACAGGGCAAGGTCTTCTTCCCTGTTCATTCCGGTGGCAAGGATGCCCGAGGTTATGTCTCCCCCCAGGTAGCTGGCCACTCCCTGCATGCTGTATATATAGGCATTTTTTATATGTTTTATGCCTATATCTTCTGCCCTGCAGTCCGAAAACCGGTTGGCCACGGTTACATAGGGCTCCTCCCTGATATATTTAGGGCAAACCTCATAGAAAAGATGCATCATGGTAGAATTGCCGGATACCACAAGCGCCACTATATCTTCAGGCTCCACCTGGCAGTTTAAAATAAGCCGCCACACCAGGTTGTTTACAGAATCGGTTACCACCTCTTTAAGTTTTTTTAAGCCGCCTTTTTTATTGGCATACACTATCCTGTTTATGATATCCTCCCCGAACCTAATCTGGGGATTGTATTCTGATTCGCTTCCCAGTATGTTTCCGCTCTCCAGGTCAACCAGATACATGACCAGGGTGGTGGTCCCTATATCCAGGGCAAGCCCGTAAAGCCGGCTGGACCTTTCCTGGGAACAGATATCCACAATCTCATCCTTTTTAGCCTCAAGGGTAGCGGTTACCTTCCATTCATTGTCCCTGAGCTCAGTAGGCAGTTTCTTTATTATATCTATAGGCACAACGATATCTTTTAATTTAAGCTTATCCTTGACTGCCTTCTTGAAACGGTAAAGGTCGCTGGTGCCGTAGCTCAATGAAGGCTTCTGTACTTCTATTTCAAATTTCTTGAACCATGGCTCCAGACTCACCTCTTCAAACTCCTGGCTGCTTACCCCGGCATAAACCTTCGAGCCTTCCACCAGCTTGCCCTTCTCTATTATGGCTTGCACCTTTTTCTGCTCGGGTATAGATACCTCTATATCATCTATCACCCTGGTGAGGCAGGACAGGACATACCCTTTGCTGGTTTCTTTCGGGGATAAAAACTTCGTTTCCTTGGTGTCTACCTTGCCTTCTTTTACCTGCACCACGCACCTGCCGCAGGTTCCCACCCCTCCGCATGAAGACTCTATTTCCAGGCCGCAGTCAAGAATAGCCTGCCTGAGGTTATGGTTTTTGGATACCTCGATCTGCTTACCGCTGGGAAGGAATTTGATATGATATTTCTTTGGGCTGCTCATATATAAAAAGGCAATCAAATTATAATCTTCGGCAACACTTTTGAAATTATATTATAAGGATATATAAAAAGCAAAAGAAGCAAAAAGCAAGGATATAGTCAAGCTTTTAACTAAAAAAACAAATGGCCAAAGCCCGGTTTTTAAGGCCGGGCAAACAGCAACATACCCGCATAAACCAAAATAACGCCTGCGCCCTAATCTGCCCTGCAGGGGTCAGGAGCATTCATCACAAAGACCGGAGAAGAACACCTGAAAGTTGTTTATCTTCAGCTTACAGTTTCTGTAGACATTCTCCTGAGCATCCTCCTTGAGCCTTACCTTAATCGCGTTCTTCAGGCATGGGTTGTCCAATACCACCTTTCCGCAGTTCTCACATACCAGAAAACTGGAAAGCTTCTCCCTGCAATTGGGGGAAAGCATGTACATGGTTTTTTCAGTCCCCATGTTTATCCTGCAGATAAGGTCAAGCCTGGAAAGCAATTCCAGGGTCCGGTAAACGGTAGCAATACCGATGGAAGGCTCTTCTTCTTTTAGCAGCATATAGATATCATCGGCAGACAGAAGCTTCTGATTTTTGTTCAGAACCTTCAGGATAAGCTCCCTGGGCCTGCTGTAGCGGTACCCCTTTTCCCTTAAGTTTTCCTCAAAGAAATTTACAGCTCTTGCCATTTGTAACTTTTTTAATAAATGATAGTAATAATTGTTACTATTATAATATTACAAAGGCTTCTCCGGGTCAAGTTTTTTTTTATTATTTTTCGCCCACGGAATGGGGCTCCGTATACTACCGGGCAGGCGGCAGGCAGCCTGTGGTTACAGAGCCGCTGCATATTGGCCTGCCCGCTGGCAGGAAAGGATGATAATCCTTGATGGCAGCTTATGTAAAAAAGCGGGGAAACAATGACAGCCACAGGGCAGCAATCCTAATTTTTTTAAGCTTTCCCCGCTATGCTTTAGTCCTCGCTTATCTGGGGTATGCGCTCCATCCCGTAATTGGATGGGAACACTCCGGTAGGACAAAGGTCCACACACTTCATGCAGTCTTCGCAATGCTTAAAATACGCTGACTCGGGCATAAAGGCTACCTTCTTATCTATTCCCCGGCCGGCAAACCCTATAGCATTGTCTTTCTTTACCTCATCACAGTACCTCACACACAGGCCGCAGAGGATACAATAGTTGTTCTGCTTTACATACCTTGTGTCCTTTAATCCGTATTTTTTAGACAATTCCTTTATCTCCGGTATGAAAGGAAACATGGCCATGTACAGCTCTACCAGCTGTTTCCTTATACTTTCCACCCTGGAGCTTTCCGTATACACATTAATGCCTTCTTCGGCAGGATAGGCGCAGGATGCAACTACTTTTGATTTGCCTTTCCTTTTTATCTCTACCATGCACAGCCTGCATGAACCGTGCTCTTTGAGGGCATCGTGGTGGCATATGGTGGGTATATCTATGCCCATCCTCCTGGCCACTTCCAGCAGGGTTTCCCCCTTCTCGGCAGTAACCTTTTCACCATTTATAACCAGCTTTATCTTTCCATTATCACTCATTTTACACCTCAGCTTTGTTTATTTTTAACTTCAACCTTTTTGGTTTCTTCAATACCGGTACTCCTGGATATGGCTGCAAACCTCTCCGGGCAAACCTGCTCACAGGTACCGCATTTTATACACAGTTGCTGTTCAATGTAATGGGGGCTCTTGGGTTCTCCCTTTATGGCATCCACCGGACAGCTTTCCACACATACCGTACAGCCGGTACACTTCTGTTCATCTATGGTGTACTTGATAAGCGGCTTGCATACCAGTGCCGGGCACATTCCGTAATATATATGCGCCTCGTACTCTTGCCTGAAGTATTTAAGGGTAGAGAGTATGATATTGGGAGCAGTGCTTCCCAGTGCGCATAAGGAGGCATCCTCCATCAGCATGGCTGTATCCGCCAGAAGCTTTAAGTCTTCTTCTGTACCTTTTCCCTCCATAATCCTGTCATATATATACAGTATCTGGCGCAGGCCTTCCCTGCAGGGAACGCATTTGCCGCAGGATTCATCAGAAAGGAATTTGATAAAATAATGGGCAACATTAACCATACAGGAGGTTTCATCCATTACTATCATGCCCCCCGAACCCATCATGGAGCCTGCTTTATCCAGCTCATCAAAATCAACCGGCAGGTCCAGCAACTGGGCGGGTAAAACCCCTCCCGAGGGGCCGCCGGTCTGTACCGCCTTAAACTGTTTGCCGTCCTTAATTCCCCCGCCTACTTTAAAAATTATATCCCTCAGGGTTATGCCCATGGGAACCTCCACCAGGCCGGTATTGTTAACCTTTCCAACCAGGGAGAATATCTTGGTCCCGCTGCTTCCTTCGGTGCCCATGTTTTTAAACCACTGCGGCCCTTTGCTTATGATGAGGGGAACATTTGCCCAGGTCTCTACATTATTGAGGTTGGTAGGCTTTGCCCATAAACCGCTCTCGGAGGTATGTATGTATTTAAGCCTGGGCTCACCCACATGCCCTTCAATAGCCGATGTAAGTGCGCTTGATTCTCCGGAAACGAATGCTCCTGCCCCCCGGTGAACCTTGATATCAAAATCAAAACCGCTCCCCAGTATATCTTTTCCTATAAAACCGTATTCCCTGGCCTGCCTGATAGCCTCCCTTATAATCTCCACTGCCATGGGATACTCCTGCCGGATGTATATAAATCCCTGGTTTGCCCCGATAGCATAAGCCCCTATTGCCAGGCCTTCTATAACGCTGTGGGGATTTCCGTCAAGGATGCTCCTGTCCATAAACGCCCCGGGATCGCCTTCATCAGCATTGACGATAACATATTTGGGGCTTCCTTCAGCCTTACTGGTAAATTCCCATTTAAGGCCGGTAGGAAAGCCTCCTCCGCCCCTGCCCCTCAATCCTGATTCCTTAACCTGGTCTATAACCTTCTGGGGGCTAGCTTCGGCAAGCACCTTTCCCAAAGCCTGGTAGCCGCCAAGCATTAAATAGTCTTCGATGCTTTTGGGGTCAATTTTAGGGTTGTTTCCCAGCACTACCATCTGCTGGTAGCTGTAAAAAGGAATTTCTTCCTTTGTGCGGGCCAGGCTGCCATCTTCTTTCTGGTAAAGCAGCCTCTCTACCGGCTGTCCCTCCAGCGCACCGGCTACTATATCCGGAGCATCTTCAGCACATACATTCAGGTAGCAAAAACCCTGGGGAAAAACCATAACCACAGGGCCCCTCTCGCAGAAACCGTGGCAGCCGGTGCTCTTTAAAACAATATTCTTGTCTTTCTTTTTACCTATTTCTTCCTGCAATGAGTTATAAAGCTGGCCTGATTTATAAGCTTTGCAGCTGGTATCAGAACATACAGATATGGTTATACTGCCATCCGTTTTGCCCTTGAGTTTTTCACCCAGAGCCTTCAGGTCGTCCAGTGACCGTATTTTTGTTTGGGAGCTCATAATTATCACTTCCTTAAATTAATCTAAACTTTTTAAAATCTTTTTTAAATCCTTACCCGAGGGGTTGCTGTAATATTCATTGTCTATCATTACAACCGGCCCCAATGCACAGCAGCCCAGACAGTTAACCGTATCCAGGGTAAACTTCAAATCCTGGGTGGTATCGCCAGGTTTTACCCCCAGAACATCAACAATGTTCTGCAGCAGGTTCATGGATCCCCTGACATGGCAGGCAGTGCCCGTGCATACCAGTATGGAATGCCTTCCCTGGGGCTCAAGGTTTAAGAACTTGTAGAAAGAGGCAATCCCGTAAACCCTTGTAAGGGGTATATCCAGCTTGCTGCTGACATAAAGCAGGGCATGCTTGGGAAGCCACCTGTACTCTTCCTGTATGTCCAGCAGTATCTGTATAAGGTTGTTTTGTTCAAGTTCATAAGCCTGCAGTATCCTGTCCAGTCTGCCAAAATCCTTTATTACGTCTTCCAATGCTATCTCCTTTTCCAGTTTTAATTTATTTAAATCCTTCAATGCTTCATTAAGCTGGTTCTCAATCCTGTATATATCCTTGCCTTCTGCCCTTTGGCTTTTTGGCCTGGCCGCAGGCTGCTTTGCTTTTTCTCCCTTCCTGCTACCAAGCTTTCCTGCCAGAAAGTAAACAGATTTGCCGCCGTCCCCGCTGGATTTGGCCACAAGCCCCAGCCCGGTCAAAAGCTTCAGGTTCCTGTACACGGTAGCCAGGCCTATGGTAGAATCTTTCCTGTGGGCCAGCATATAGATTTGTTCGGCATCCATCTGCCGGTTATTTTTGGTAAATACATCCAGAATGGCCATCCGGGTGGAGGTAAGCTTGATCTGGTTCTGCTTAAGCTTTTCTTTAAGGAAAACCAGCGTTTCTTTATTTTCCATATTCCTTTAAATGAAAATGATAATGATTATCATCTTTATTATATAGCAAAAAACTCCCCTGTCAAATTTATTTCCTTTATTTATTAAATTTTATTTTTACACCATGTAAAAATGAATGCTATAGAATAAAAGCCTGCTTGCAGGAAATTATAAGGGTTAAATTTTTCTGATGGTATATCTTATCCAGCTATAATGGTTTAAATCTATCATGGTTATCAAGGTCTTATTTCCTTTATCATTAATTCAATCTTCTTTAAGCATGGAAATTTTTGGAAATCCTTTCGGGACCGGTATTCCTAAAACTTCTTCAAACCCTTATCTAAACCTTCCTGGGATTTTTTAATGCGCATAACCCTCTCTGCAAAGAGGATCATTATTATTATTGATTATTTCATGCCTTCTTTTAATTACTAAATGTATATTTTTCTATCTTTTGAGATTTTTTAGTTAATTAAAATAAGAAATGAGGTTTGCTGATTTTTTATTTACCAAATCTAATCAAGTGCATTCAGACATATATATACTGAATTATTTTAATCCTTTTTCAAACGCTCCAGGCTGTCTAGCGTTTTTTCAGTAATCATTTTCTCACTATTGAATGTTTTATCATTCTTTTAAGGCATTTTTGGCTTTCTTCTTGCCTTTTAAGGTATTTTTCGCAAAAAGCCATGAATTCTTTGGTCTTTGTTATATTTTCTTCTACCCTTTCCGGTATTTTTTCACTATCATGACTGACTGCATCCTGGGGACAGACCTGGTGGCAATTTCCGCATACACCTGCCCATATCTATTTCAGCTGTTTGGTCAATCATAGATATTGCTTCTATCGGGCATCCTTCTATGCAGGTCCCGCAACCGGTACAATTATCCTTATCTACCCATGGCATTTTAAAACCTCCCTTATGGCAGCCGCTATTAATCTTCTCTTGTTTTGCAGAAGAAATATTGCAGCTTAAATCATCCCCTTCTACTATCAATTTTATCCAAATCTCTTTCAAACCTTTTCAGCTTGACCCTTAAATCATTTAACTGATGGCCTAACTGGCCAAGCTTTCTCCGGTCTGAAATGGCTGGTTTTTTCACTGGTACCGTTTCCTGCTTGATTGCTGCACTGGGGCATACAATCACACAGCGGTTGCAATCATTGCATAGAATATAATTAATCCTGGCCTTGCCTCCATTTACCCTTATTGCCCCCGTAGGGCAATTTTTTTCACACAATTTACAACCGGTGCATAATCCCCTGAGGACAACTAATCTTTTTCTCTCTTCCATAATTGTTATCTGCTCCGCTTAATTAATCTATTTCTGCTTCAGAACAGCTTCAATTTCCTCATTTATCAAACCAAACTGCTTGTCTGCTTCCTCCAGAAGGCATACCACTGAAGCCAGCTTATCAGCTATCCCTCTAAATCCCAGCTTTTGAGCATCTTTCATCCATTCCTGATGTTCGGCCACATGCTCACAGTTATGTTTGATCCAGTAAGAGGATATCTTTTTTAACTTGTTCAGGTACTCAAATTCTTTGTCTTGCATTTTTTACCCCATCTTCCTTTCCAGGATAATGTAGTTTTTTTCAAGGTCTACCTCTTTTATAAAATAGCCCTCCCGTTTTTTTATATCCTCAAATACTGTATAGACCTCGATGGTTCCGTTATTGTCCACGACCTTTGAGGCTTCTTCTGCTATTATCTTTTCCTTATCCCTCTCTTTTTCATAAACCTTTGAAAGGCACATCTCTTACTCCCATGTTTGATTTTTTAATGCCTGCACATCGCTGCACAATTTTTTATAACTCTGGCATAAACAGAGCTGGCCAACCTGAAAGTGATACATCCAGCCCCGGAAACCGGCAGCCTATCCCAGGGAACAGGTGCCTGTAGGGCAGGAGCTTTCCTGTTCCCCGCTTCCCTTGGAGCTGGAAGAAACCACCCCGAAAGAAGAAAAAGTCTTTTGTATATTTTTGCTGCCGCATTTTTTGCATTCCAGCTCTTCTTTTCTCTCCCCTAGAGCTAAAAGTTCAAATTTATGCCTGCAATCCCTGCATATATAGCTGTAAATAGGCATCCCTTTACCTCCAATAATCTATTTTATTTCCAATTTTTTAGTATCTATTATGCTTCCGGTACCAATATCTATAAAATTTTTACCGTATTCCTGCTCAAAAATCCTGCAGGCATCATCCCCGGAACAATGGCAGGGCCCTACATAAGCTACGCCCAATTCTCTTAATTCAGAAACAATGTTTTCTATCTCCCCCCGGCTGTGTCCATTAAGATGAAAACCGCCCATTACCAGAAATACTTCCTTTCCCCACAGTTTTATTGAACCCCTGATAATATCCACAATTCCCGGATGGGCACACCCGGTAATAATAATCAAACCATTGCCCGTCTTTATAACCAAAGACTGTTCTTTTATCCAGCTCCCCAGCTCCCCTGTAGAATAAACCCCGCTGCAGATTTCAACCGGCTTTTCTACAGCCTGCACCCTGGCCCCAAAATCTTGTAAACCTCCTATAAAGCTTTCGGGGAAACTTTGGGGCAGATAAACAGTAACATTGCTGTTCTTTGCCAAAAAACTGTCTGTACCTCCCACATGGTCCACATGGATATGTGACAGAAAAACTGCATCAATATCCTCCGGGTTTATGCCGACCTCTTCCATATTGTTTATAAGCATGCCGCCTTCAGAGCCGGCATCAAAGAGTATGGTCTTTTCTATCTTTTCTATGATGCAGGAAAAACCCCAGCCATGAACCAGTTCTCGGCTATAAGGGGCATTGTCAAAGATAACCTTTATTCTGGGATAATCAGCCATATCTTTCCATTTTTCTCCAGAACCTGGCAAAAAATCATCTCCTGTTCCTGCCTTTTGGCAACTGCATAAAAAGCCACCGGCCAGACTTATTATAATTAAAACAATTATTGCCGCTGCCATAGCCCGTATTTCTATTTAGTAATTAATATTATCTATAATTATGAACCATTGTTCATAATTATTCAAGAGGCAGGAACCTCTGATAGCTGCTTTTGAGGTTATTGGTAAATTTTTCTGGCAAGCTTTAAATAATGGTCCGGGCTGGCCTTGCCCCGGGCATACCTCTGGTGCCAGTTTTTGGCTACAGGCATCTGCTCATAAAGGCTGCTCCGCCTGGCTTCAAGCATTCTCCTCGGTTCTCCCATAAAATCCGCCCCGCATATAATTTTACTTTCTACAGAAGATTTTAAGCCTTCCATCCATATTTCTCCCTGGCTGCTCCTCATCAAATGGTGGTCAATTATTAAAATGCCTGTTTTGCGGGAAAGCTTTACGGCATTATCCCTTGCCTTATCAATCAGTTCCTGCCCGATTTTATCAGAAAGGTAGAGGGCAGGGCCATCCACAAATACCACATCAGGTTTCCATTCCATTATGGACATAATTGTGGAAGTGCTAAACAATTGTATGTCCGAGGCATGTACAAAAATAAAATCTTCCTCAATTTTGGTCATCATAACCGTTACAGGGTTATTGTCCCCGTCACCATGCAGCACCTGTTCCGAAAAGGTCAAAGGACTCTCCTTTCTGCCCTCTGCCTCAATCAACTCCTGGCTTAAAACAGAGGAAATAGAATCTGCTCTTCTCTTTTCAAGCGGAGAAAGATGTGACAGCATTTTGGTCCATATCCGGATATTTTTATTAATGCCTGTCAATTTCCTCAGATCAAGCTGATAGGGATTGGCATCCTGCAGGGGAACATGATCCCCGTGAAAATGGCTGAATACTATATCGGTAGCTATTGACCATCTCTCTATGATCTTCTTGGCCACCATATTGCCCACTGCCGCCTGATAAGGATGGGGAAGGAGGCCGTACCTGAAATATCCCAGGGCTATGCCGGGATCAATCAATATCTTTCTTTTCCCTGTTTCCACAAAACAGCACATGCCTCTTACCCCCAAAGATTCTGTCCCTATGATTTCTATTTTCATTTTTTTTGGTTTCTTTGCCTGTATAAATGTTATTCCTGCCGGTTGAGAAATGCTCTGATCCACTGCTGATAAGGATAATTTTTAAATAGCAATCATGTTTTTACCAGCAATATCCTGCGGAAGCACTGCATGAATGGTATTTCTGCATATAATCTAACTGCCCGAATCTATCTTGTAAAAACTCATGAAGGCATCATCAGGTATTTCCACCCTGCCTATTTTCTTAAGCTTCTTCTTGCCCTCTTTCTGTTTTTCCAGCACCTTCCTTTTCCTGGTGATATCCCCGCCATAAAGCCCGGAGGTAACATCTTTGCGGTAGGGGGCTATCCTTTCCTTGGCAATAATCCTTTTGCCTATGGCTGCCTGTATGGCTACCTCAAAATTCTGCCGGGGTATTATCTTCCTGAGCTTGGCGGCCAGCTCCCTTCCCAGGTAATAAGCCTTGTCCCTGTGTATTATGGTAGAAAGCTCATCCACCTTATCCCCTGCTACCAGCATATCCAGTTTTACCAGGTCAGATTCCCTGTAGTCTAAAACCTCATAGTCCAGAGAAGCAAAGCCGCTGGTTACAGATTTCAGCAGGTTAAAAAAGTCAACTATTATCTCTGAAAGGGGGAGCTTGTATTTTATGTCCACCCTCTCCATGGATATATACTGCATGTCTATATATTCGCCCCTCCTTGCATTGCACAGCTTCATCACCTCTCCGATATAATCCTTGGGAGTTATTATGGTGGCACTGGCAAACGGTTCCTTTATGGTTTCTATCTGCTCGGAAGTGGGGAAATCCGAAGGCCGGGTAACCTCTTTTTCGCCGCCGTCGGCAATCACCACCCTGTAGGCGACATTGGGGGCGGTGGTTATAAGCCTCAGGCCGTATTCCCTTTCCAGCCTTTCCTTTACTATCTCCATGTGCAGCAGGCCCAGGAAACCGCACCTGAACCCGAAACCCAGAGCCTGGGAAGACTCCGGCATAAAATCAAGGGAAGAATCATTTAGGGCCAGCTTATGCAGGGCATCCCTCAAATCCTCATAGTCTCCCCCTTCCAGGGGAAAAAGCCCGCAGTAAACCATGGGTTTGGGTTTCTTGTATCCGGGCAGGCTGCTGGCCGCAGGGCTGTCATTAGAGGTTATGGTATCCCCCACGGTTATATGCTCAACTTCCTTTATCCCGGTTATAACGTAGCCCACCTCCCCCATTTCCAGCCTGGCCTTTGGCACCATCTTGGGAGAGAGTATGCCTACTTCCTCTACTTCCGAGGATACCTTTTCTCCCATGAACCTTACCCTCGTTCCCTTGCCTATGCTTCCGTTTACCACCCTTATAAGGGCTACCACCCCGCGGTAGGTATTGTACTGGGAATCGAATATAAGTGCCTGAAGAGGCTTCCCGGCAGAACCTCTGGGAGGGGGTATGTCCAGGACTATCCTCTCCAGTATTTCGGTCAGCCCCTGGCCGGTCTTAGCGCTGACCTGAAGGATATCCTTTTCTTCTACACCAAGTATCTGTGAAAGCTCGGTTACCACTTCGCCTGTCTGGGCACTGGCCAGATCAATCTTGTTTATAACCGGAATTATCTCCAGGTCATTGTCCATGGCCAGGTATATGTTAGCCAGGGTCTGGGCCTGTATGCCCTGGCTGGCATCAACCAGCAGAATGGCCCCCTCGCAGGCAGCCAGGCTCCTGGATACCTCGTAGCTGAAATCGACATGCCCGGGGGTGTCTATTAGGTTGAATATATAACGGTTGCCGTCAATACCGCTGTTATAGATTACCCTCACCGCATGGGACTTTATGGTAATGCCCCTCTCCCTTTCCAGGTCCATATCATCCAGGTACTGCTCCAGCATGTCCCTGGGGCTTACCGTATCTGTAGCCTCCAGTACGCGGTCCGCAAGTGTTGACTTGCCGTGATCTATATGTGCAATTATTGAAAAATTCCTTATAAGCCTGCTGTCGCTCATTTCCTAAAACCCTTATGTTTAAATTTCCTTGCCATTTCTGCCACAAACCTTACCTCTTCCATCCTAAACAGGTAGGTAAGGAGCACATAAACCGCTCCCCCTGCTATTATAGCAGCCCCCATGGAAACTATAAGCTGGGCCAGTCCCCTGTAGGCAAAATCCTCTATCAGCCTCCACAGCCAGTAAACACACAGCCCCATCACCGCTGAGGCCAGAATCATTTTAAGGTAAGAGGCAGTTATCCTCTTTCCTCCCAGGTTTCCTACCTTTTTCCTTAAGATAACCAGGAGTATCGCTGTATTACATAATGCAACAAGTGAGGTGGATAATGCAAGCCCCCCCGCGTCCATGAATTTTATGAGCACCCAGTCCAGCAAAAAGTTTACCCCTATGGAAACCGCGGCAACCTTTAGGGGGGTTATTACATTTTTAAAGGAATAAAAAATCCGGTTTAAAATCATCAGCAAACCAAAGAATACCAGCCCCAGGCTGTGGAAAATAAGTATGAAGGAAACCCTGGCGGTATCATCAGCTGAAAACCTGTAATGCTCAAACAGCACCTTAATTATGGGATGGCTTAAGATAACCAGCCCTACGGTTGCAGGAAGCATCATGTATCCTATTTCCCTTACCCCCAGGGAAAAGCTCTCCTTCAGTCCCCTGGCATCATTTGATGCTGCCTGGCGGGAAAAAAGAGGGTAAAGGACAGTTATGACTGCCACCGAAAACACACCCAGGGGCAGGTTTGCCACCCTCCAGGACAAGGTAAGGGCGGTGGTGTTTCCCGGCCCCAGGTTCAATGCAAAAAAGTTGTCCACGCTGTTGTTAAGCTGTACGGCTCCCAGGCTAAGCAGTATGGGAAACATCAATGAAAACATCTCCCTTACCGCTTTTTGCCCAAAATCAATCCCGAACCTGTACCTTATCCCCGATACCTTAAGCTGGGGCAGCTGGACCGCCAGATGCAAAAGGGAGCCCGCCATAGCCCCTATGGCCATGGATACTATTCCCAGCTTCCTGGCAAGTATTACCACAAATATAACCGTGGCCACGTTCATCACCAGGGGTGCTACAGCCGGAACCGTAAACAGATTATGGGAATTAAGTATGCCGGTTGCCAGCCCCGAAAGGCCCAGGGCAACCAGGGAGAATATCATTATCCTGCTCATCAGCACAAATTTTGCAACATCCAGCTGCTGGTTGGCTATAGCCGAAAGGAGTTGGCCTATCTGGGGAGAGAATATGAATATAAGGATAGCTATAAAGGTAAAGGCTAACACCATTATGCTGGCAACCGAGTTTACAAATGAGCGCATCTGCTCCCTCTGGTCCTTCTTGAGGTAAGATGAGTAGATAGGTATAAAAGCCGCCACAATCAGCGATTCGGCAAACAGAACCTTAAACAGGTTGGGGATAAAGTAAGCCCAGGTAAAGGCATCGGTGTCATAGGTTATGCCGAAGTAACCGGCCATTACCTGATCCCTTACCAGGCCGCTTACCTTGGAAAGCAGTATGGCCAGGGTTACTATTATTGTGGCCCCCAGTATCTTCTGCCTGGAAACGAAACTGTCTTTCTGCATAAAATTTCCTATTGCTTTAATGGAAAAAGAATTATATCATTTAAATTTCCTAAATTATAATATTTTTCAATTTTAGTAAAAAGTGCTAAAATAGATTTTCGAAATTTATACCTGAAAGGAAAAGATTAAATATGCCTAATATAAAGTCACAGGAAAAAAGAGACAGGCAAAACATTGTAAGGAACCTTAATAACAAAGCTCTTAAGACCAGAATAAGGAGCCTTCATAAAAAATTCCTGCAGTCTGTGGAGTCAAAGGACGCAGAGGCTGCCAAAAAGAACCTGGACATGCTTTACAAGGCGCTGGATAAGGCAGCCAAGAAAAACGCTGTACATGCTAATTTTGCGGCCAATAAGAAATCCAAGGCTGCCAAAAAGCTTTCCTCTCTTAAAGCCTAATCTCCTGTAATCTCGGAAATCAAACCTATCATAAGATTTTTGGGCTGGTGTGCATCCCTGAAACGCATATCGTAGTCATTCAGTATGCCCATTATTTTTATCATCTCCCCTAACCGGTAATTGCCGCTGAATTTTCTGTATTTTCTCATCACCTTGTTTACAAGGTATGCGGGGGTTCTGGTATTGTTCCTTATATAACCTTCAGCCTGCTGGTCCAGATTATATTTAAAATAGGTCATAGCCTTGAAACAGCGGTGCAAAAGGGTTACCGCCCCCATCAAGGCCCATTTTTCTTCCAGTACTGACCTTAGGGCTGCAAGTGCTCCGTTTTTATCCCTTTGGCCTATATAATCCACCAGGTCAAAAACCCTCAGGTTATAAACCCTGGTAACCAGCCGGTTCACTTCCCTGGTACCTATAACCGAATCCTTGGAGCTGGAGGCATAGGTATAGAGTTTCTCATACTCGTGCTTAATGCTGTCCAGCTGGTAGTCCACATTTTCCAGGAAAGTCTCCATGGCCCCGGAGCTGAAATTCAGGCCGTCAAGCTCGGCTTTTTCCTTAAGCCACCGTCGGGCGCTTTCTGCGGTGGGAACCCTGATGCTCTTTATGGTTCCTGAAGATTTCACCGCTTCCAAAAATTCCCGGTTAAGCTTCTCCTTCGAGGAAGTCATCACCAGAAAGACACCGCTTCCCAGCTTCTTTATCTGCCGGGAAAGCATCTTCATAAGGGAGGCCGGATAGCTTTCCACATTCTTTAGCACCAGTACTTTGCCTTCGGAAAAAAAAGAAGGCATGCCCAAAAAGTTCAGAAGCTCTGATTCATCAATTTCCTCCGGACTGTCATAAACCTTAAAGTCCGTATCTGTATTTATTTTTCCCTTTATTTTTTTCTTGATTCCGGATACCTTTTCATCCAGCACTGAACCGCTCCTGCTTATATACAGGATGCAGGGCTTCGCATTATTCTTTGCCATAACCTTCCCTCACCAGAATATATTTATTTAATAATAACAATAATGAAAGCAAAAGGACATAATAGATTGCCGCTGCCTGCACCCCAAAACCGGAAAAATCTATCACAGCAAAACTCAGCCTGCTTATATGGTGCGCGGTTTTGGTGATGTATGCAAGCAAAGGGTTTACCGCTGCCAGGAGAGCCCCCATCGGGGGCCATATGATTACCAAAAAAGAAACAGAAAAAAGCATCACCATAAATATATAGAAGACGGGCAGTACAGCCAGGTTTGAAAATATCGCCGCCAGCGAGTACATTCCAAAAAAATAAGCGTTCAGGGGAAGGGTGGCCAGGCCTATGGAAAAGGAGATGGTAATAATCTTTAGGAAATAGTTTCTAGGCCATCCCGCCAGCCTTTCAAACAGGGGAGCAATAAATATTATGGAAGCAAAGGAAGCAAAGGACAGCCAGAAGCCAAGGTCGGTAAAATAAGAGGGCATCATAAGCAGGATAAAGGCAAAACTGGTAAAGAAAACATCCCCTATGCGGTAATGCCTGCCCCATGATTTGGCCAGCATTACCATTATCATCATAGAAGAAGCCCTGAGCAGGCTGGCCTTAAGACCTACCAGGAGATTAAAGGCAACAAGTATGCCCGCCAGCATGAGCAGGGCAAGCCAGCCGGGAGCCTTTTTTAGCAATTGCATCAGAAAATATGCCAGTACGGATATATGCAGGCCGGATATGGCCAGCACGTGGTATATGCCTGCCCCCTTAAAATCTTCTATTATGCCCTGCGGTATTCCGGACCGGTTTCCCAGTACCAGGGCCTCGCAGATAGGGGCAAAGCTATAGCTAAGGTATTTATGGTAGCTGTGTTTGAGGCAGGAATAAGCCCTTTTCCTTATCCTGAATAAACCGGCAGGGCAGCCTTGCCTTCCTGCATCGCTTGCCAGGCTGCAGAAAAGCTTTCCCTCCCTTACAACGCCCTCCAGTACTGCCTGCTCATCCCTTTTTAAGGCAATATCCGTTTCCGCCTGTATTTCTATTTCCTCCTTTATGGGGTAAGAACTGCCCCCCTCCTCCAGCCGGCAGGCGCTTAATCTAAAATAACTGTACTTTTTCCCCTGCTGGGGATGGGTGGCTATCCTCCCGGCTGCCCTAACCTCCCTTCCTTCCAGCCCGGCCAGGATACCTGGCTTTTGCCCCAGCCCGTAACTTATAATCCCCAGAATCAAAAATACGGTAAAAGAAGCCGCAAGAAAAGCCATGCGGTTCCTTCCCCCCGCCGTTACCGCAGCCGCCAATCCGAAAGCCGCAACCCCTATAACGGCAGGCAGAAGCAAATTTAGGCCTATTCTGTACCTGCCGGCAAGGAATATGCCGGCGGCAGCCCCTGCCGCCCAGCAGGGCGGGTGGCCACCTAAACCGATATAAGGTCCTTTAACGCCTCGAATTTCTTTTCACCTATCCCCCCTACCTTCTGTATATCCTCTATATTTATAAATGGCCCCCGGGACTGCCGGTATTCTATAATTTTCTTTGCTGTGGCCGGTCCTATGCCGGGAAGGGTTTCCAAAACCTGCTGGCCGGCAGAATTGATATTAACCAGGCCGCTTCCGGCCGCCTCTTCCGTGTCTTTTTCGGAAGGCACGTATACCTTCTCTTCATCGGCTACCTTACGGGCCAGATTCATGGAATTCAGGGCTGCATCGGGGCCCGGCCCCCCGGCAAGCTCCAGCACATCTGAAACCCTGGAACCTAAATCTATATCGTAGACTCCCGGCCGGGCCACCTGGCCGCATATATACACCTTTATTTTTTCTTCTTCCTGTTCGGCGGAACTCCCGTCATAGTAGCTTTCCAGTATATTGTCCCTTACGGCTATATCTGCCTTCATGTTTACATAAAGCCCGGTAAAGACAGCCAGAAGTACAGCCATAAACGCAAACAGGACCACATAAAAGTGCCTGTCCCTCCGGTATTTTACCCTTTCAATAAAAAGCAGCAGTTTGTGTAGTTTTTCTTTCATTATTTATACATATACATATTAGCATAAATACTTAAAATGCAAAATATATCTTTCTTGACTTAAGGATGTAAATGTAAACATAATAAGGCAAAAAGGAGATTTGCTATGACCAATCAGATAGTATTGCTGCTGGAAGATCAGTTCAGGGACGAAGAAGCTGTCTACCCCTACTACCGTTTCCTGGAAGCAGGCTACGAGGTGGTCACCGTAGGACCGCAGAAGGGAAAAACCTATACCGGCAAGTTCGGCCTGCCCATGACCGCAGACATGACTGCAGAAGAGGTTGACTTAGAAAAGGTAGCCGCCGTTATAATCCCCGGAGGAAATGCGCCAGATAAGATGAGGATAAACAAGGGAATGGTAAAGCTGGTAAAAGATGCCTTTGAGGGCTGCAAAATAATTGCTGCCATATGCCATGGAGGATGGATGCTGGCAGAAGCGGATATTATAAGAGGCAAACAGGTAACCGGTTATATAGCCATAGCTACTGACCTTAAGAATGCCGGGGGCAATTACCTGGACCGGGAAGTAGTGGTGGACGATAATATCATAACCTCCAGAAAACCCGGGGATTTGCCTGCCTTTTGCAGGTCAGTTTTGGAGATGATAAAGGTATATTTCAAGCAGTAGGCAGCAGCTGCATGCCAAGGCTATAGTATTTAAACCATATATAGGCTGGGAGTTTTTTAAATTTATCCCCACTAGAGCTTATTTTTGGCCCTAAGGAGGGTAAATATCAAAAATTTTGTAGATTTGTTAACCATTAAATGATATAAATATAGCTAATAATTTTATCTAAATTTCAGGTAATTTATATTTTAATAAACTAGAAGGCTGATTTTTACAGGTAAGCGTGTTAATGGCAAACAAGGCAAAACAAAAAATTGGACTATACTTTTTGCCCCAGCCCTTAAACACCCTTCTCAAAAAACCCTTACAAAAGTTAATTGGTAAACCTATTATCCAAAGGAGTTTATATGAGCGAAAATAAGCAAAAGGTTATACCGGTAGTATCCATACAGGGCCAGAACTGTACCGGATGCGTAACCTCAACACTGTGTTCGGAATACCCGGCGATAAAAAACATACTCTTATCCGACATCATACCGGGAGTCAAGCTAGATTTTATATTCCATCCTAACCTCATGACCGCCAGCGGAAACCTGGCTGTGGAGATGCTGGAAGAGGCGAAGGAACAAAAGGATTATGTCCTTATAGTAGACGGGGCTATTCCCACCAAGGGTAACGGCATCTACTGCATCACCGGAGAAAAGGAAGGCAAGAAATATACCATGCTGGAAGAGGTTTTATCTCTGGCTGAAAATGCTTTTCTGGTTATAGCCCTGGGCACCTGCGCTGCCTTCGGGGGGATAGCGGCAGGCAATCCCAACCCTACCGGGGCGCAGAGCGTGGGGGATATATTCCTAACCCATAAAATTGACAAACCCTATATAAACATATCCGGATGCCCTCCCCACCCTGACTGGCTGTTTGGGTCAATTGAAGAAATCCTGCTTAAAGGCTTTGAAAACGTGGAGCTGGATGATTTTAAGAGACCCAAAACATTTTACGGCAAGCTCATCCATGAGCAGTGCCCCAACCGTGCTTACTTTGATGAAGGAAAATTCGCCAAGAAGCTGGGAGATGAGGGCTGCCTGTACGAGCTGGGCTGCAAGGGCCCCATAACCTATTCTGACTGCCCCATAAGGCAGTGGAACGGAAAGACCAACTGGGTAATTGGAAGCGGAGCCCCCTGCAGCGGCTGCACCCAGCCGGAGTTTCCTGATTTCGTGGGGGATTTCTACGAAAAGATTATCGATGTTCAGGTTCCGGCCAATGAAAGAAAAATAAAATCAAAAAATATATAACTCTTCACAGGAGGTTGAAATAGTGAAAAAAATTGTCATACATCCGATTACAAGAATAGAAGGCCACCTTAAGGTTGAGGCGGTAGTAGAAAACGGAACAGTAAAAGATGCCAATATGAGCGGCACCATGTTCAGGGGCATAGAGATGATGCTTTCCGGCAGGGACCCCAGGGATGCGGTACTGATAACCCAGAGGATCTGCGGGGTATGTCCCGAGCCCCATGCATGCGCAGCCGTCAGCGCTGTTGACCAGTATGCGGGCCTAAGCGATTCTGTGCCCGAAAACGGGGTTTTGCTGAGAAACCTTATCCTGTCGACCAGGGCTATTGCTGACCATATACTGCATTTCTATATCCTTAGCGGGCTGGATTATGTAGACCCCACCAAGGTTGCCCAGTACACAGGAGATAACAGTGACCTTAATGTGCTCAAGGGCTTCCTGGAGCAGGGCTACTCCAAACCATTCCTTCCCCGGGATGACATAGACTACAAACTTGATGATAAGACCACCCAGGAAGTAGTAGGCCATTACATAAAAGCGCTGGATATTTACAGAAAGGCACAGGAGGCAGCAACCATCTTTGGGGGCAAATGGCCCCATGATGCAGCCATAGTTGCCGGGGGTGTATCCGAGAAGATAACCGCTGACCGGATTACCCAGTTTATGTGGAGGCTGGAAGAGATTGCCGATTTTGTAAAAAATACATATATACCCGATGTTATTGCGGTAGCCAAGACATACAGTGAGTACCTGGCCCTGGGAAAGGGCTGCGGCAACCTTTTGGCATATGACGGCTACCAGACCGGCGGAAAGCCGCTGTTTAATGGAGGCCTGGTTACCGGCACGGATAATTACAGCCAGATTGACATTAAAAAAATTACTGAAGATGTAACCCACAGCTGGTTCGAGGACAGACAGGCAGTTTATCCCGGAGAGGGAAAAACCGAACCTAAGGCGGATAAGCAGGAAGGCTATTCGTGGATCAAGTCCCCAAGATATAATGGAAAAGTGTTTGAGGTAGGCCCCCTGGCAAGCATACTGGCCACTTACCTTGCCAACACAAACCCCGAAGTAAACAGCCTGGTTGACAGTGCACTGGACCAGATCGGGGCAAGCATATCCGATATGTACTCAATAGCCGGCAGGCATCTGGCCAGGGCGCTTGAAGCCAAGCTGCTCTCAGAAGAAGTGATAGGATGGGCAAGCTCGCTTAAGCCGGGAGAGCCTACTGCTGCCGAGTACAGCCCGCCTGCTGACGGAGAAGGCGTGGGGCTGGTGGCAGCTCCCAGGGGAGCTTTGGGGCACTGGCTCAATGTAAAGGACGGGAGGATATCCAACTACCAGGTTATCACCCCCACCGCCTGGAATGCTTCGCCCAAGGACAGGGATGGGCAGCCGGGTCCTTACGAGCAGGCAATCATCGGTCTTAAGGTAAAGGAGAGCCAGGCACCTGTAGAGATCCTTAGGGCAATAAGAAGCTTCGATCCCTGTACCGCCTGTGCGGTACACCTGACCACCCCCAAGGGAGACCTGCTGGGGAAATATAAAGTGGTATAAAAATTTAGATATTTATAGAGGAGGCCTTTATGATATTAACTGAATCAAAACCGGTTGAGGAGATAGTAGAAAAACTGGGCAAAGAAAAGAATATATTTATTATGGGATGCGGAGGCTGCCCCGAAGGGGCTGAAACCGGAGGCAAGAAAGTTTTAAATGATATGGAAAACACCCTTGAACAGGAAGGGTTTGCTGTAACCGGGATAATCGAGATTGATTTCCTCTGTCAGAAAGCCCTTATAAGGTCCAGGCTTAAACCCAGAACTGCCGAGGTAGATGCCGCTGACTCCGTACTGGTTTTTTCCTGCGGCCTGGGGGTACAGGCGGCAGCTGAAGTAGTGGACAAGGTATGCCACCCAGCCTTAAACACCATTACTTTCGGGGGCATAACCGGGATGTGGCAGGGAAAAGAAAGATGCGATACCTGCGGCAACTGTATCCTGGATATGACCGGAGGCATCTGCCCCTATACAGCATGCCCCAAGCTTCTGGAAAATGGGGCCTGTGCCGGCCAGAGCAATGACAAATGCGAAACAGATCCGGAAAGAGACTGCGGATGGGTGCTGATTTACAATAACCTCAAAAGAATCGGCAAGCTGGAATTGCTTGACCAGTTTATCCCTCCCAGGGATTACAGGAAAGATTTACCCACCGCAAAACTAAGAAATTCAAGATTATGGGCTTATGACGAGGAGGCAGCAGAATGAACACACAAACTTATCTTTCAAACTTACAAAGGAAACTGTCCGAAGGCAAATTTACGGTAACCTGTGAAATTGGACCGCCCAAAGGCGCAGATAAGGAAGAAATCAAGGAAGCGGCAGAATACCTAAAAGACGTGGCGGACGGAATAAATGTAACTGACCTTCAGAGCTCGGTTATGAGGATGGGCTCCCTTACCACCTGCACGCTGCTCAAGGAATGGGGTTACGAGCCGGTATTCCAGATGACCACCAGGGACCGCAACAGGCTGATGATTCAGTCCGACCTTCTCAGCGCTTATGTTATGGGGATAAGGAATGTATTGGCCATAACCGGAGATTTTACAAATATTGGGGACCATCCCCAGGCCCAACCGGTGTATGATATGGATTCTGTCCAGTTGCTGTGGACCATGAGAACACTTGAAGAAGGCAAGGATCTGGTGGGAAATGACCTTACCAAGAAACCTGAATTCTTTAAAGGGGCAGTGGTAAACCCGGGAGCGGACACAGAAGCCTCCTATGAGCTGCAGATTATAAAGATGAAGAAAAAAATCAAGATGGGGGCCCAGTTTTTCCAGACCCAGGCCATATTTGATGCCGAGATATTCAAGAGGTTTATGGACAGGATGGAAAAGGAAAAAATCGATGTCCCTATACTGGCAGGGATTATCCTATTAAAATCCAAGGGGATGGCAAACTATATGAATAAATTCGTACCCGGTGTATATGTGCCTGACAATGTCATAGAAAAAATGGAAAAAACGGATGATAAGGTGGCTACCTGTATAGAGATAGCATCAGAGCTTATAAACGAGGTTAAGCCGTATTGTGCAGGAGTACATATACAGGCCCTTGGATGGGAAAAACACATAAAGCCCATAATTGAAAACGTAAAATAGATTTGGCAGAAGGAAAAATCAAAACAGTTGTACTTGGTATCGGCAACACCCTTCTGGGCGATGAAGGGATTGGAGTCCATGCTGCAAGGAAGCTTAAAAACCAAAAGCTGCCTCCCTCCGTGCTGGTAATAGACGGCTCTACAGCAGGTTTCAAGCTCCTTGCCCTTTTTGAAAAATACAAGGGGTGTCGGTTCATTATAATTGATGCCCTCAAGGCAGGGCCTGACCGTAAAATAGGGCAGGTTTACCAGATACCGCTGGAGGACTTCTACAATTTGAGCCAGTCAGATTACCCCGGTGATGAATTTATTTCTTTCCACCAGACAGCGGTAGCTGATGTACTTAACCTGTTTTATCTAACCGGCAGGGTAAAGATCAGGGGATATTTTATCGGGATAAATGTTTTCAACACTGAGGATGAGACATTAAGCTTTTCCATGGAGCTTAGCAAAGAGGCAGAAGGCTCGATGGATAAAATTGTTCGCACGGTAAATAAACTGCTTTAACAGCCTTAAAAGAAATACTTCTATTTGCTATTACTGATTTCACTATATATAAATGATGTTACAGGCAATGGTTTATTGCTTAAAGCAAATGGTAATAAAAATATGCATGAAACACCTCTAAAAAAATGAAGAAGCCGGCCAGGACGTAATTTTAGGATATAGCCATGCGAATAGAAGCTGTTAGCCTCAAAATGATTTTGTTTGGCTCCCTTGCTTGCCTGTAACTCCCTAAAAGAGAACTTAAGCTGTCCGGCCGCCTTACAGATATAATATTTTTGAGGTACCCAACAAGCAGCCTATAAATACGCGGATGCCTTTTCCGGGAAGCTATTTAATTTACTTTATTTCACCACAAAATTAATCAGCTTATCGGGCACCATTATGCTCTTTACAACCTTTTTCCCTTCAATAAACCTCTGTACATTATCTGAAGCCAGGGCATGTTTTTCTACCTCTTCCTTGGGCAGCCCTACCGAAAGATCTGCCTTATCCCTTACCTTTCCGTTAACCTGGAAAACAATGGTGACTGCCTCTTCCCTGGCTGCATCCCGGTCATAATCCGGCCAGGGGGTTTGGTGTATACTATTTTTGTTTCCCATCATATGCCACAGCTCTTCAGTAATAAAGGGGGCAATGGGAGAAAGGAGTATCAAAAGTTTTCGGTTTAGCTCAGATACAAGGGCCCTGTTCTTTTCATTGCCGCTAACTTCCTCTTCATACTTATACACCAGGTTTACCAGCTCCATTAACGCGCTGATGGCGGTATTGAAATTAAACCTTCCCAGGATATCCTCGGTTACCTTTTTTATGGTCTGGTGGAGTTTTTTGTAAGTTTCCCTTTCTATACCTTTAAGCCCTGCTTCCCCAAGCTGGACTGAACTGCTGTTTTCAATCAAACCAATATTGCCTTCAACCAGCCTCCATACCCTGGAAAGGAACCTGTTGGCCCCCTCAACACCGCTATCGCTCCAGTCCACCGCTGAATCAGCAGGACCCATGAAAAGTATATAAAGCCTCAGGGTATCAGAGCCGTACCGGTTATAAATCTCTGAAGGCCGTACTAAATTTCCCCGGGACTTGGACATCCTTTTGCCTCCCAGGTTTACTACCCCGTGGGGAAAGTACCTGGTAAAAGGCTCTTTGAAGCCAACCAGCCCTGCATCATATAATGCCTTGGTAAAGAAACGGGAGTATATAAGGTGCATGGTTGCATGCTCTATTCCCCCTATGTAGTGGTCTACCGGCATCCAGTAGTCAACTTCTTTTCTGTCAAAGGCCTTTTTCTGCTCATGCGGGCTGCAGTACCTCAAAAAATACCAGGAAGAGCACACAAAGGTATCCATAGTATCTGTCTCCCTCTCTGCTTTGCCTCCGCAAGAGGGGCAGGCGGTATTAACAAACTGCTCGCAATAAGCAAGGGGGGACAGCCCGGTAGGATTGAAATCCACATCATAGGGAAGCTTGACCGGCAACTGTTCTTCAGGTACGGGAACCGTACCGCATTTATCGCAATAGATAATAGGTATGGGAGCGCCCCAGTACCTCTGGCGGGATATAAGCCAGTCCTTAAGCTTGTAATTTACTTCAAACCTGCCGATACCTTTCTCTTCCAGAAACCCGGTTATTTTCTTCTTGCCTTCCTCTGAAGGCATGCCGGTAAATGGTCCCGAATTAACCATTATCCCTTCCTGCGGATAAGCTGAATCCAAATCCCGGCTTTTGCTCCCGTCTGGCGATATGACCTGCCTGATGGGAATTCCGTACTTTCTGGCGAATTCAAAATCCCTCTCATCATGGGCAGGGACAGCCATTATCGCCCCCGTACCGTATTCCAAAAGCACATAATTTGCTACCCAGACAGGAACCTTTTCGCCGTTTAAGGGATTACTTACATGGCCGCCGGTAAAACACCCTATCTTTTCTGTCTCTGCAGCCCCCCTTTCAATATCGCTCTGCCCGGATATTTTCTTCTTTATCTCTTCTACCTTATCCCTGTATTGGGAGCTGGTAACCTCCTCTACAAGTTCATGCTCGGGGGCAAGTATAAAAAAGGTAACCCCGTACAATGTATCCGGCCTGGTAGTAAATACGGGAATGCTTATATCTTTCCTGTCATCTGCCAGCTTGAAATTTACTGTGGCCCCTTCGCTCCTGCCAATCCAGTTCCTCTGGATAGCCAGAACCCTTTCCGGCCAGCCATCCTCTATCATTTCCATATCATCCAAAAGCCTCTGGGCATACCGGGTTATCTTTAAAAACCACTGGGACAGGACCTTTTTCTCCACACTGCTGTCACAACGCTCACACTTCCCGCCTATAACCTGCTCATTTGCAAGCACTGTCTGGCAGGAATTGCACCAGTTTACGGGAGCCTCTTTCTTTTCAGCAAGCCCCATGCGGTAAAATAACAAAAAGAGCCACTGGGTCCACCTGTAATAATCAGGCTCAGAGGTAATTATCTCATCGGAAAAATCATAGGCTATTCCCATCCTCTTCAGGGCTGCCCTCATCTTCTCTATATTGGCCAGGGTGCTTTCCCTGGGATGTACCCCGCTTTTTATGGCTGCATTCTCTGCAGGAAGACCGAAGGCGTCAAAACCGATAGGATGGAGCACATTGCGGCCCTTCCGCTGCAGCACCCTTGCCGCCACATCCCCTATAGTATAGTTTCTGGCATGTCCCATATGGGGCTCACCCGAAGGATAGGGAAACATTTCCAGCATATAGTATTTGGGGTCATCTTTGCTGGTTTTTAGATTATAGATGCCTTGCCGGTTCCACTCCCTGGTCCATTTCTTTTCAATTTTGGTTGCATTATAGGTTTTTTGGCTGGTTGATTTTTCCAATTGGGGTTCCTCTCTAACTAGTTCAACTATTCCAGTCTATGGTATCAGAATCCATCCATAACCTTCCCAGGTCATAGTATTCTGCGAACTCAGTAGTAAGTATGTGGATAACAAAATCATCATAATCGGCAAGAATCCAGTCGCCTTCCTGGGCTCCGCTCACACTTATAGCCTTTACATTTTTCTCTTTTAGAGCTTTGGCTATATCCTCATAAATACGTTTGCTTAGCCTGGCATTCCTGGCACTGATAATTAAAAAATAATCAGTAATAACCAGCCTTTTCCTCATATCCAGGATTTTAACATTTTCTGCCTGCTTATCATCAGCTATCCTGGCGGCCAATTTTACTGGCCCAAGAATGCTGTTTGCCTCGGTTTCCTTATTACTGATTTGTGTAATCACTCCCCAGTATTATGGTAATATCAACATTGTCCACATTGTCATCCGAAGATTCAATAGCTCCTACTCCCAGCTGCTGCTGTATATCCTGGGCAAGCTCCGATACTCCTTCCCTGCTGGTAAACACAATTATCTTGGTCTGGGTATAATCCCAGCTGTCAGCATTTTTGGTCTCTATCACTTCCATTACCGGCGAAGGATCATTTATTTTTTCTACCAGTATCTCTTCCACTGTGGAAGCAAGGCCGGTGGTGCCTTCCCCGTTAAGGATGTTTATTTGGATAAGTCCCGCAGCCTCTGCAGCTTCCTCCTCCTCTTCTTCTGTTTCTTCAGGCTGGGCAGCCACGCTTACTGCATCAGGATTAAAATCACTGCCCAGTATCACTACAATCTGGGATTGGCTGTAACCTTCCTGGGTGGTAATACTGCCTGCCCCCAGGAAACCCATAAGTTCTTCAGCAGCGTTCATGACAAATCCCTCGGTTGAGGATACTATAATTTCGGTAACCTCATAATCAAAGTTATCAGCATTGCCTACCTCCGCCACATTAAATTTCTTCTGCCCGCTCTCATGGGTTAAGGTATCAACCAAATCTGTTGCCCTGCCGGCCAGTCCGGGGGTTCCTGCCCCGTTTAATATATTTACGGTTACTGTATTAAAACTCTCTTCTTCCGCGGCAGCAACTTCCTGGTCTGAGAATATTTCCGAAATCCTTGATATGTCAGGGACATAATAGGTCTCCCCTTCCAGCTCTACAGAAGAAACATCCAGCCCATAGACCATATCATTTGCGCTCTCTATCCTGGCAAAAGTAGACAAAGTTCTGGATAGGTCTTCCAGGTTAAGGTCTGTCTCTATATAACCGCTTATCTTGCTCAGGTTACTGGCAAGCTCTTCGGGGTCGGCCCCGTTTATTTTTGTAAACAATGCAGTAAATACCGCTTTCTGCTTTTTAACATCATTAGTGGTAACCTCTGATTCTGCCCCGCTGAACATTTCCAGGTAGTTAACCGCGGTAATTCCATCCATATCATTAGGGCCTCCCTCAAGAGTAACCTCCGAACCGTCATCCAGGGATAAGGTTATCCTGGAATCAAGGGGCACTGTTATTCCTCCCAGGCTGTCAACCACATTGATTATATCCATCAGCAGATAATGGTCCACCTCTATGCCCAGGCCATTTTCCAGAGTAAGGGACAGCAGATCCATCCCTCCGTAGTCCACAGCCCTGTCCACACTTTCAAGGCTGAAACCCGGTATATCCATCAATATCTTAACCGGCATACAGAGAGAAGTGAGCCTGTTATCCGTACTGTTAAAGCTGGAAAATATGATAGAGTTCATCTGTGGCTCCAACAGGTCTTCCCGGGCGCCTGCCAGAATAATATTGATATCCTGGTTTAAGGCCAGATCCTCGGGGATGGTTATGCCTTCAGCCTCTACTGGTTCTTCCGGTGTAAAGAATCTGTTGCGTATGAACCGGTAGCCGAATACAATCGCAGCTGCTACCACCACTAAAATAACCAGTATGGTGATTGTTGATATGATAGCCCTTTTCCGCCTGCTCTTATCCTTTACCCTCCTGCTCCTGTACCCTGATTCATCTAATGTCTCTTCTTCGGAATCCCTGCCAAGCTCAAAGTCATCATCACTGAAGAAATCTTCCAGGTCACGATCTTTTCTACCATGCTCGCTATATTTGTTGTCATCATCATTGGAAGCCATTTTATTTACCTCCGCATATATTATTCCAAATTATGCTTGTATCCGGATGAAGCAGCCTGTTTCTTTCTATATTATAGATTATATTATTTTTATATACCTCTGCAAGGCACCGGTCAAGCCCCTGCACCGAAAGCCTGCGCAGCTGCTCTATGCCTTCATAGTCCCTTGTCTGTTCTATTTTATCAGAAACAAATAAAATTTTATCTATAATTCCCATATCCAGGCAGCCAACCGTATGGCACCTTATAGCCTTCAGTATCTGGGGGTCGGTGATATTATAATCTCTGGCTGCTAAAACATCTCCCACCAGGCTGTGCAGAATGGGTTTGCAGCTTATTTCAAATTTGCTCAAGCTAATCCTGTTTTCTTTAGCTGTTTCCAATAATTCCCTGTATGTAAACATTTTACCATAATCATGCAGAATAGAGGAAACACAAAGTTTAAAAAAAGTATCAATATTGGCTCTGCTGCTGTTATCTGCCAATATATACTCTAGGCCAAGCTTTCTAGAACATTTCAGGGTACCCATGCTGTGCAGGTACAGGCTTCGGTGCATTACCTTTTCCATGCTTTCTGACAGCTGCCTTAAGTAAGCCTCTCTGTTTTCAGTAAGCAAACTGCTATTTATATAATCCATGCTTTATAATATAATGGCTTATTCCCTCCGGCACCAAATAGTCTACGGGCCTTTCCTGTTTAATGCGGTACCTTATATCAGTAGAAGAAATAGCCAGTGCGGGAACCTCCATTACAAATATCTTATCATCACCTTCCTGCCTGCTGGCAAAAAGCTTGTCTTTGAGCTCATCAATCCTGGCCAGGTTATAGCCCGGACGGGTGGCAGCAATAAATTTGGACAGGGATATTATTTCTTCAGTATCTTTCCAGGAGAGTATCTCCAGGATTGCATCTGCGCCGGTAATAAAGTAAAGCGAAACCTCTTTGCCGTAAATTTTCCTTAGCTCTCTTACCGTATCGATGGTATATGATTTGCCTTTCCTGTCAATCTCTATGCGGGATACAAAAAAATCATTGTTGGAAGCAGTAGCAATTACCGTCATCAGGTACCTGTCTTCTGCACTGGCTATCTCATTTTCGGTCTTATGGGGCGGATCACAGGTGGGTATAAAAATTACCTGGTCCAGGTTAAACTGGCTCAGCGCCTCCTGTGCAGTCACCAGGTGTCCCAGGTGTATGGGGTTAAAGGTTCCCCCCATAATGCCTATCCTGCTGTAATTATTCTTTACCTTATATACGCTATTTTCGTATTTGTCCATCTCCATATACTACAAACTTGTTAGCGGTTATTTCCCTTAATCCCATAGGGCCCCGGTGATGGAGCTTCTGGGTGCTTATGCCGATCTCTGCCCCCATTCCGAATTCGCCCCCGTCGGTAAACCGGGTGGAGGCATTGACATTAACCGTTGAAGAATCAATCGCCTGGACAAACCTTCGGGCATTGCTGTAGCTGGAAGTAATTATGGCATCGGTATGGTGTGAGCCATAGCTGTTAATATGTGCTGCCGCATCTTCCAGGCTGTCCACTATTTTTACGCCCATCTTAAGGTCCAGGTATTCCCGGTACCAGTCTTCTTCTGCGGCCTGCCCCATACCAGGGTAAAACTTTCGGGCTCTGGGGCAGCCCACAAGCTCTACCCCCAGCTGGTTTAGCTTCTCTGCCAGACGTGGAAGCAAACCTTTAGCCACCCCGGAATGGATCAGAAGCTTCTCTGCCGCATTGCAGACGCTAGGCCTCTGGGTTTTGGAATTAACCACCAACTCTTCAATAGTTCCGTATTCAATCTCTTCAATCCGGCAGTCAATATATACATGGCAGTTCCCCACACCGGTCTCAATAACCGGAACCTTTGAATTGGCAACCACACTGTCAATAAGGCTCTTGCCCCCCCGGGGGATAAGGAGGTCCACATATTCCCTCAGCTGCATGAGCCTTACCGCATCCTCCCTGTCTGCAGAAGGTATAACCTGTATTATATCCTGGGGAAACTGGTTTTCGGCAAGTGCCTCCCTCATTATGTCTGCCAGCACCATATTGGTTTTTAGCGCAGAAGAGCTTCCCCTAAGTATGACCGAACTCCCGGCCTTCAGGCACAGTACCGAAGCATCTATGGTCACATTGGGCCTTGCTTCATATATGATCCCGATTACTCCCATGGGAACCCTTATATTCTTAAGGGTCAGGCCATTGGGAAGGTCGTATCCGAATATGACTTCTCCAATAGGGTCGGTAAATTCTATAACCTGGCTGATGCTTGCCGCAATTTTTTCAATCCTCGTCCTGTCCAGCATGAGCCGGTCCAGAAGGCTTTCTGATATCCTTTCTTCTTTGGACCTTTCCACATCAATTTTGTTCTGCCCTATTATATCTTTGGCACGATCTATAAGTTTTGATGCTATATCAGATAATACCTTGTTCTTTTCTGCAGTCTTTGCAGCAGCAATAAAGGGTGAAGATTTTTTTGCTCTCTGTGCTATATCCAGGACAATGTCACTCATAACCCGCTCCCGCTAACTTTTTAATTTAATATAATATAAAGGAGGTAAACAATCAACTTTTAAAAACTACCAGGCAGTCCCGGTGTATTATCTCGCTGCACAAAGAGGTACCCAGCTGCTCGCTTATCTGCTTTTCATTCTTGCCCTTAACCTTTTTTAGCTCTTTATCTGAAAAATTGCTTATTCCCTTGGCTAACAGCTGGCCGTCTAAAGAATAAACTTTCAGGGTGTCTCCCTTGTTAAATCTGCCCCTTACCTCCACCACCCCCACGGCCAGGAGGCTTTTGCCCTTCTCTGTTATGGCATCCTTGGCCCCGTCATCAATGACAACTGAGCCTTTGGCCCTCATCCCAAATGCAATCCATCTTTTTACACTCTTTACCTTCCTCTCCTTGTGGGGAATAAAGAACGTGCCCACATCCCTGCCATCCAGTATCTGGCCCAATACATTTTCTTTCCTGCTGTTGGCAATAACCATGCCCACACCGGAAAAGCCGCATACCCTCGCTGCCTTTATCTTTGAAGCCATTCCCCCCAGCCCGTACAAAGAGCCTGTCCCTCCGGCAATCTCCTCTACATCCCTGGTAATCTCCTCTACCACACTGATAACCTTTGCGCCGGAATCCTCTCTGGGGTCCTTTTCATACAGCCCTTCCGTATCCGTAAGTATAACCAGCAAATCCGACTCGGTAAGGCTTGCCGCCAGTGCCGCCAGGATATCATTGTCGCCAAACTTTATTTCATCCACAGCCACGCTGTCATTTTCATTTATGATAGGGACAATATTAAGATCCAGGAGCGTGCTGATGGTATTTCTGATATTTAGATACTGCTCCCTTGCCGTGGTGTCTTCCTGGGTAAGCAGTATCTGGCCAACTTTGATGCCCTTCCGGGCAAAAAGGCTGCTGTATATCCTCATAAGCTCTACCTGGCCCACAGATGCAGCAGCCTGAAGCTGGGAAATATCATCAGGCCTGCCCGCAATACCCAGATGCTGCAGCCCGCAGGCTATGGCCCCGCTGCTTACCACCATGACCTGAAGGCCCCTTCCTGCTGCCTCCTTTACCTCCCCGGTAAATTTCTCCATATTTTCCATATCTATCAGCCCTGCTTCAGAGGTGAGGCTGCTTGAACCAATCTTTACAACTATCCTTTTTAAATTTTTCAGGTACTTTAGCCTGTCTTCCATATTATTCCTTAAGTTCAAATACAAGTTTTCCAATAATTACCGTAGAATCTTCTTCTACCCCCATCTTTTTTAGCCGGTCCGCTACATGCATCTTATCCATGCGCTGCATAAGGTAGGCCAGGGCCTCCTCATTTTCAAGGTCGGTCATCTGTACCATCCGCTCAAGTTTTTTATTTTTAACCAGGTATTCATCTCCTGACTTTTTCAGCTCAATTTTATCATCTGCTGCAGAAGTGGTATCTATATCATACACCCTGTATTCACCTTCTTTAGCCTCAGGCTCCCCACTTTTATCCTTCTGCTTTCTTACCATCCTGTACAGAAGGCTAACCATTTCATCCAGTCCCTGGCCGGTAACAGCGGATATGAATAATATTTTTGCATCCGTGCACTCTTTTAGTTTTTCCCTATTGCTGTTAATAATTTCTTTATCTTTTACCAGGTCAACCTTATTAACTGCTACCATGTAGTCCTTTTCAAAAAGGCCACCGCCGTAAAGGCCAAGTTCTTTTTTAAGTATCTTAAAATCCTCAGCCACATCCCCCTGGCCGAATACAATTTTAGCCATATCCAGCACAAATACAATTATCGATGTCCTCATGATATGCCTTAAAAACTTATCCCCCAGGCCGCTGCCCTTATGTGCTCCTTCAATAAGCCCCGGTATATCCGCTATTACAAAGCTGTCCTCATCGGCAGCCACTACCCCCAGATTGGGCACCAGGGTGGTGAATGGATAATCAGCAATCTTTGGCCTGGCAGCAGTTACCCTGCTTATAATGGTAGACTTGCCTGCATTGGGAAAGCCCACAAGTCCTACATCGGCCAAAAGCCTCAGCTCCAGCCTTATCCAGCTCTCTTCTGTTTTTTCTCCGAATTCAGCAAAAGCAGGAAATCTCCTGGCCTGGGAGGTAAAGCTTGCATTACCCCTTCCGCCGATACCGCCCACCGCCATGACCACTTCTTTTCCTTCCCTGTCCAGGTCAGCAATAAGCCTGCCGTCATCTTCCCTGACCATGGTACCTACCGGCACCTCTATAACCATGTCACTGCCATCTTTACCGTTCCTGTTATTTGGCTGCCCATGCCCCCCGTTCTCAGCCTTGAAGTGTACCTTCTTCCTGAACCGGTAAAGGGTATTGTACCTAGCGCTTGCCTTTATTATGATATCTCCGCCCCTGCCGCCGGTTCCCCCGCTGGCTATCTTTTTCCTCTTGCCCTTGAGGTTGAAGAAACTTACCAGGCCGTTTCCGCCATTGCCTGCTTTTATATTTATTTTTGCTTCATCTAAAAACACAGTTTTTTTAATTAATTACAATAGGTTAATTATTATATTAAATGATGGATATAATTACTATAAATAAGACAAGACAAAAATATGGTTTCATTTTTAATTTTTCTATCCTATACTTTTTTCCAGTTACCAAAATATGCTTAAGATATAATGCTTTTATTTATATACCTTATGCTAACCGGCCTGTTTGCAGGGTTTATAGGCTCCGTAATCGGTATAGGGGGAGGGGTTTTAATGGTTCCCATACTCACCCTGCTTTTAGATATCCCCATACACCATGCCATCGGCACCAGCATAATAGCGGTGA
>JBNJCW010000005.1:0-52409 GCA_051744345.1 Actinomycetota bacterium | reverse complement strand
TTTTAACCACTCATTTTTTTCTGGATTCCAATCAAATATCATATAAGTATTGTACATCTAATGAATGTACATAGTCAAGAAAAAAGTGAAAGTTGGCTGGGGAGGGAGGATTCGAACCATGATTATTATCTTAACAATATTATAATATTATTATCAATTAATATATTAAGGTGGTGCCCGAGGCCAGAATCGAACTGGCACGAGGAAAAACCTCAACGGATTTTAAGTCCGTTGCGTCTACCAATTCCGCCACTCGGGCATTTGGATTTACACATTTTATCAGAAATCAATTAAGCTGTAAATAATTCCGTCCAGCAGGTCATTCTCGCTTACTATTATATAATCATGTCTTAAATAATTTAATACAGAAAGCAAAATAACTGTACCGGCAACTATTATATCTGCCCTTCTCGGGTCAAGCCCTTTTACCTTTTTCCTTTGCTCCAGGTCCATGTCTTTTAAAAAACTGTAGATGCCCTCAATGTTTTGTTTTGAAAGCCTGTGGTGGTGTATCCTGTCCCGGTCATATTTTTCAAGTTTCAGGTCTATGGCAGCAAGGGTGGTAATAGTTCCTGCAAGCCCAATGTTAACAGCCAAATCATAGGGGCTTATTTTATCCAGCCTTGCTTCCAAATGCCTTCTGCAGTAATCCTCCATCTTATCCGTATCAGCACCATACCGCTCGGTTAAGGTAACACAACCCAGCTCAAGGCTCAATACCACCCTGGGCTTTCCGCAGGGCCCTGCAATAAGTTCGGTGCTTCCCCCGCCGATATCTAAAACCAGCACATCCTTGCTGTCATGGCAGGCATTTTTTATTTTTCTTCCGTCCAGGCTTTTGGTAGCACCCATAAAGCTTAAGCTTGCTTCTTTTTGCCCGCTTATTATTTCAATTTTTATGCCTGTCTCCCTTAAGGCATAATTTATAAACCAGCTGCTGTTTTCAGCCTTCCTTAGGGCATTGGTGCCTAGTGCCCTGTATTTTTTAACCCCGTACCGGCTGACAGTATCCCTGTACTCCTTTAGTGTTTTTAAAGTCCTTTCAGCAGCAGAAGGGGTTATTAGTTTGTCTTTGCTGAGATTCTCCCCTATCCTGGTTATGTGCATGGTCCTAAACAGGGTAGAAAATTTGCCTGTGGTGTATTCAGAAACAAGCAGCCGTACAGAATTTGTGCCTATATCAATAGCAGCAAGATTCATGGAGTATTACTCTTTAATTTCCTGGTGATAAAATATCTTAATATTCTCCCAGAGATTGGAATTTGAGTATAAGGTTTCCTGTTCTGGTTTTTCTTCTATTTCTTCTTCGGTTACTAAAAAGTAATTATATTCATCTCTTCTGGTCATATTGAACTGGCTTCTTGCTTCTCTTTCTATCCCCTCCTGGCCATACAAACTTTTTTCTTCAGCAAGCAACCTTATATTTTCATTCCTGAGCCAGCTAAGCCTTTCTTCCAGTTCAACAATTTTTTCCCTTTTTTCTATCAAAGAGGATACCTGGTTAATAGACAGGTATACGGTAATTGTGATGAAAATAAGAAACATAACCGCCAGAATGTTTATCTTGGCTTTTCTGGAAAGCGTGCTAACTACTTTTACTTTTTTACTCATTTTTAAGTAAAAAAACTATAAAATTATTATTACTTTTGCTATATTTTATTCTATTTTTATTTCTACATTTTCTTTTATAATAATACCTATGGCTGCTAACTTCAAGTTTTTTTTAACAATAAAATTGATATTGTGTTTGTATTTCTAATTTATTAAAATAATTCTAACATAAAGTAAAAAATAAAATGAAAGAATTACCCCTATTTTCATCCAAAACTCAAAATCAGATAGCAAAACAGGTTCTAGCTGCTTTCGCTATAGCAATTCTCATGGGTTCAGTAATACTAATGCTTCCCCAGATGACCACCAGCGGCCAGATAAGTTATATTGATGCTCTGTTTACCTCCACCTCTGCGATATGTGTTACCGGCCTCATAGTGCAGGATACTCCCACCTATTTTACCAGGCTGGGTAAAACAGTAATAATTATACTGATCCAGCTTGGAGGACTGGGGATTATGACTGTAGGCTCAATCTTTGGGATCATTCTGGGAAGGAAAATTAACATAAGGGATAAGTTTTATTTAAGCAGCAGCTTCGGCCGCCAGCAGTCTTTCAGCACGTACAAGTTTTTCATGCTTATTGCAGCGGTAACATTTGCCATGGAATTTGTAGGCTTTATACTTATATCTTCAATTCTTTTTTTCAGGTATTCCTATCCTCTGGGAAGTGCTTTAACATATGGTGGTTTTCATGCCATAAGTGCCTTCAATAATGCCGGCTTTTCCCTTTATTCAACCAGCCTCGAGGCCTTTGCCGGTGATATAAACCTCAATTTGATTATGATTACATTAATCATTCTGGGGGGATTGGGTTTTCCGGTTCTCTCAGAGATTATAACATTCAGGAGGACCAAGCAGTTTTCCCTGCATTCCAAACTGGTATTTATAATATCAGGCGCCCTTATAGGCCTGGGAGCCCTGCTTTTTTTACTCCTTGAGTTTGGAAATCCGGATTCAATTGGAGGAAGGCCTATGGGGACCAAGTTTCTGGCAAGCTTTTTCCAGTCGGTTACCCCCAGGACTGCCGGCTTTAACACCATAAGGATATCGGACCTAAAACCTGCAACACTCTTCTTCTTAACCGTCTTGATGTTTATAGGCGGATCTCCCGGAAGTACCGCAGGGGGAATTAAAACCACCACCTTTGCCGCAGTTGCCTCCAGCGGTATCTCCACAATAAGGGGGAGAAGCCATGTTACATTTTTTAAAAGAAGGCTTCCGGAAGGCCTGGTGCACAGGGCCCTTACCATAACCCTTAGCGCCATAATGCTTATAATCTTTTCCACCATAGGCCTCCTTATATTTGAAGACTGCACCCTGGTAGAGGCTTTATTTGAAGTTATCTCTGCTTTCGGAACGGTGGGACTTTCTACTGGCATTACCTTTGACCTGTCCACGCCCAGTAAGATTATATTGATACTGTGTATGTTTATTGGTAGAATTGGTATCAGCACTTTATCATTAGCTATAGCCATAAGGGGTACCCAGAACAAGATTTTATATCCTGAAGAAAGCATAACTATTGGTTAAATTATGAAAAAGCAATTTTTAGTAATAGGGTTGGGAAGGTTTGGAGCAAGTGTTGCCAGGACCCTCACCCAAAACGGCCACAGCGTGGTAGGAATAGACAATTCTGAAGATAGAATCCAGAGGGTTTCTGAAGAGATTGCGGATGTAATGAAATGCGATGCCACAGATGTAGATATCCTGGGCTCTATAGGGATTCAGGACTTTGAGGCATGCATAGTATGCATAGGTGAAAAATACATACAGAATTCCATACTGGTTACCCTCCTTTTAAAGGAAAAAGGAGCCAAGAAAATAATAGCCAAAGCAGGAACCAAGACACAGGGCAGGGTACTTTATAAAGTGGGGGCAGACATGATAGTGTATCCTGAAAAGGACATGGGGGAAAGGGTGGCCAGAAGCCTAATAAGCTCAAATGTTATCGATTTTCTGGAGGTAAGCCCTGAAATCAGCATCATAGAGATGAAAACCCCTTCCATAATGGTGGGAAAAGACTTAATAGAACTTAACTTGAGGCATAAATACGGGGTTACCATAATTAGTGTCAAAAGCAATGACCAGCAAATAAAGTCACCCCCTCCGGTGGATTACAAGTTTAGGGAGGGCGATATAATAACCCTGATCGGAGAAAACAAGAAGCTGAAGAAATTAAGGTTTACCGAAGACTAGGCCTGTAAAATAATCTGCCTTCCAGCCGCCTTCACCTTTTCAAAGATATGGCACCAAGCATTTATTCTATCTTCCTGACATTTATCATATTGGTGCTTCCAGGCTTGTTAACCCCGGCGGTTATCACTACCACATCTCCTTTTTTTGCAAATCCATTTATTCTGGCAACCTTCATTGCCTCTTCCACAATTTCATTTATATTGTCCACAAATTCTGTCTTTAAGGGGACAACCCCCCAGCTTGCCATCAATTGCCTTACCACATAGTCATGGGGGCTTGCACCAATTATTATGCTCCTGGGCCTGTTTTTAGATACCTGCCTGGCTGTATGGCCGCTCTTGGTTGAAGATACTATGGCTTTAGCATGAAGCTTATGGGCTACCTCACAGGAAGCAGAACTTATGGCCTGGGTAATGCTTTCAGGCTCTTCTTGTGAAAAATTTCCTGCTACGGGGCTGTATGCCGGCTCCTGCTCTGTTTTATTTATTATCTTTACCATCATCTGCAGGGATTCAAGAGGGTATTTGCCTATGGCTGTTTCACCGGAGAGCATTATAGCATCCGAGCCATCCAGTATGGCATTGGCAACATCACTTACTTCCGCACGGGTAGGCCGGTGATTCCTGATCATTGAATCAAGCATCTGGGTAGCAGTAATTACCGGTTTACCTTCATGATTGGTATCCTTTATTATTTTCTTCTGCAGGAGGGGCACATCCTCTTCATCAATTTCTATGCCCAGGTCTCCCCTGGCTATCATTATCGCATCAGCTTCCCTTAAGATGCCCTCAAAACTGTCAATTGCCTCATGTTTTTCAATCTTGGCAATAACCATCTGGTGGCTTTTATTTTTCTTTATCCTCTCTTTGATCTTTGCCACATCCTCCTTATCCCTCACAAATGACTGGGCTATCAGATCCACATCCAGCTTTATTCCCAGCTGGAGAAAATAGTAGTCCTTTTCTGTAACTGAATCCAGGCTTACCTTTACCCCCGGCAGGTTTATGCCCTTGTTCGGCTTTATAATCCCTCCCCTTATAACCTCACATGTAGCCATTGATCGGGACTTGCTTATCCCGGTTACCT
Source organism: Actinomycetota bacterium (assembly GCA_051744345.1). GTDB lineage: Bacteria > Actinomycetota > Humimicrobiia > Humimicrobiales > Humimicrobiaceae > Halolacustris. Next base: position 47,514 of record JBNJCW010000005.1, on the reverse strand, counting down.
TAAGTTCTATGAGCCCGTCATCTATAAAAACGGTATTGCCTCTGCTTATATCATCAATAAACTCTTTATAGCCTACATTTATAATTATTCCCTTTTGGGGATCATACACTTTCTTAACATCTTTGGTGGTCAGCTTTATGCTCTCCCCTCTTTTTACCACCACATTTTCTTTCAGGTCCCCTACCCTTATTTTGGGGCCCTGCAGGTCAAGCATTATTGCTGTATTGGTTTTAAGCTCACCTGCTGCCTTCCTTATCCTTTCCACCACCTGGATCACTTCATTTTCACTGCTGTGGGAGGTATTTATCCTGGCAATATCCATTCCCGCCATTATCATCTTCTTGAGAGACTGGTAATCATTGCATGCAGGCCCTATGGTGCATACCACCTTTGCTTTTCTCATAACAGCTCTCCCTTTGCTTTTTCCCAAAGCCTGTCCTTATCTTTTAAGGAAAGGGATTTAAAATCTACATTCTTTTTTTCAGCATACCTTTCCATAAGGTCGAAGCGCTCTATGAACTTCCTGCATGTGCGCTTCAGGCTTTCTTCACAGTCAATCCCAAGCTTGCGGCTTAGGTTTACCACTGAAAAAAGAAGGTCCCCTATTTCCTGCCTGGCTGCCTCCATATCATCGGATTTAAGCCCTTCCTTCAGCTCTTGTGCCTCTTCTTCTATTTTGTCAAATACCTCGGCAGCATTATCCCAGTCAAAACCAAGCCTTGCTGCCCTTCTCTGTATCTCATAAGCATAATGGAGGGCGGGAAGGATCATGGGTATATTGGAAAAGATAGAATCAGATTTTTTATTTTCTTTCCTTTCCTTCTTCTTGATACTCTCCCAGTTAGCCAGGACTTCCTCAGAGTTTTTCACCTTCTGGTTTGAAAAAACATGGGGATGCCTCCTTACCAGCTTACTTATAATGGCCCTCATGACCCCGTTTATATCAAAATCCTTATTCTCCGAACCAATCTGGCTGTGAAAGACAACCTGCAGGAGCAAATCCCCCAGCTCTTCCTTCAGGGAAGCAGTGTCCTTCTTTTCTATGGACTCTACAGCTTCGTAGGTTTCTTCGATAAGGTTTTTCTTAAGGCTCTGATGGTCCTGTTCCCTGTCCCACATGCAGCCGTCCGGAGCCCTTAGTCTGGCCATTATTCCCAGAAGGATTTCAAACAGCCTGCTGCTGTCGTCTATTTTGTCAATATCCTTTAATTGCCTGTAATCCATATCCTCCATTATTGCTGGCCTTCCTCGGGAACCAGGGTACTCTTTATATCTGTATGGTACTCTATTTTTGCTTCATCTATCAGCCCGTAAATGAAATCTGTCCATATCTGATTCTTTTCCTCGTTCTCCAGAAAAGCAATAGCGGTTTCTTTCTCTTCTTCAAATTCCTTTATGTGTTCCTCCTGCCGGTCAACAACCTTCAACAAATGCAGGCCGTATATGGTTTCCACAATATCACTTAACTCCCCCACTTTAAGGCTAAAAGCTGCTTGTTCAAACTCTTCTACCATTTCACCCCTGCTGATATATCCCAGATCTCCCCCGTTTTCAGCTGACAGCCTGTCATCGGAGAGATCTTTTGCCACTTCCTCAAACGGCTTCCCGTCTTCCAGCTGTCTGAGGGCTTCCTCAATTTTGTCTCTGGCATCCTGTACTGCCGACTCTGAAGGTTCAACCTGTCCTTCTTGGGTCCCGAACTGTGCCAGTATATGGCTTACCTTTACCCTTTCCGGCTCCATAAACATGGCCTCTTTATTCTCCTCGTAAAACTCCCTTGCCTCCTGCTCGGTTATTTCTATATCCTCTGTAACCTGCTCATAAATCTTTACCCTTAAAATCTGATCCTTTATCTCTGCCCTTAAGAAATCCTCGCTGATGGCTCTGCTTTCCAGTTCCTGCTCGAATTCAGCCTGAGAGGAATAGGAAGCAATTATCTGCTGGATCTCCTCGTCTATATCTTCTGCGCTTACCTCTATATTATTTTCTGCCGCATACTGCTCAAGCAGTTTTACCACAATAAGGGAGTCAAGTATGCTTGTCTGTACTGCCTCCAGCTGCTCTCCATCCTCTTCCAACGCCCCGGTAGTATCCTGGCCTATTATAAAGTCCAGGTACCTCTGCATGTCCTTTTCACTTATTTCTTCCCCGTTAACGCTGGCTATGGCCTTGGAACACCCAAACAGGGTAAGGAAGAGCCCCAGAATTATGATAAGCAAAACAATACTAATTCTTTTCAATTTAATTACCTCTTTCCTGTTTAAAATCCATAGATTTTATTATAGCATTTAAAATATTATAGACTAAACCCAAATCAATGTTTTTATCCAATTTCTTCAATACAATCGCTTTTCCGCCGGCATCATAGTAAAGGTTCTGGTCTATCTGCCCAAGTTTCTGCTGCTGGCGGCTGCCAAGATCCACTTTCTTAAACATTATACCCTCTTTGGAATACACCATGCTTGCTATGAAAGCTTTCTGCATCAGTATTTTTATTCTGGCAATGTTTATGAGGTTGGTAACCGCCCGGGGCAGATTTGCGTGCCTGGCTACAAGCTCTTCACCTATCCTGTCAATCTCTCCAATACTTTCTGCCTTTCCCAGGTTTCGGTATATGTTTATCCTCTCATACTCCCGGGGTATGAAGCTTTTGGGTATGTATGAGCTTACCGGTATCTCTATCTGGATATTTAAATCCGGTTTAATTTCCTGCCCCTTTATCTTTGCCACTTCCTCCTTCATTATCTGGCAGTACATGTCAAAGCCCACGCTGTCCATATGGCCGCTCTGCCTGGGCCCCAGTATTTCCCCTGCCCCCCTTATTTCCATATCCCTTAAGGCAATACTGTAACCCGAACCCAGATCGGTATGCTCGGCCAGAGCCTTCAGCCTGCGAAGGGCAGTAATGCTTAAGTCCTTTCTCTTAGGATAAAAGAAATAGGAATATGCCCTCTCTGTGGACCGGCCAACCCTCCCCCTTAACTGGTACAGCTGGGACAGCCCAAAACGGTGGGAATCCTCCACTATAAGGGTGTTTACATTGCCAATGTCCATTCCTGATTCTATTATGGTGGTGGTTAGCAGTATATCGTATTTTCTTCCTATAAAATCAGCCATGGTCTGCTCAATTGCAGCCCCCCTCATCTGGCCGTGGGTAATGGCTATCCCTGCCCGGGGAACCAAGCTTTTGAGGTAACGCATCTTTGATTCTATTTCCTGTACGCGGTTAAAAACATAATAAACCTGTCCTCCCCTGGCCATCTCTCTCTCCACTGCCTGCCTTATGATATCCTCATCCTTATTGCCCACAAAAGTCTCTATGGGATTTCTTCCCTCGGGATGGGTCTGTATGGTGGCAATATCCCTTATGCCGGTTAATGCCATATAAAGGGTCCTGGGTATGGGGGTAGCGGTAAGGGTGAGCACATCTGCATTCTTTTTTAAAAGCTTTATCTTTTCCTTGCTGGCCACTCCGAACCTCTGCTCCTCATCAATTATTATAAGCCCCAGATTGGGAGGCCTTATATCCTTCTGAAGTATCCTGTGGGTGCCTATCACCATATCAATTTTTCCCTCATTGAAGGCAGAAATTATCTCCTTCTGAATGCTTTTCTTCCTGAACCTGCTTAAAACCTCCAGCACAACCGGGTAATCATTGTACCTTTCGCTGAAAGTCCTGTAGTGCTGGCCGGCAAGGATGGTGGTAGGAACCAGCATCATGACCTGTTTTCCAGCCTCAATAGCCCTGAAAGCCGCCCTTATGGCCACCTCTGTTTTCCCAAACCCCACATCCCCGCATAACAGCATGTCCATGGGTTTGGGCACTGCCATTGCCCTCTTGACCTTGCCTATGGCTTTGGTTTGGTCTCCGGTTTCACTGAAAGGAAAAAGGTCTGCTACCTCCCTCTGCCAGGGGCTGTCCTTGGGAAAAGAAAAGCCCTCTGATGCCTCCCTCTGCGCATACAGCCTGGAAAGGTCTATAGCCAGTTTCTTTACTGACTTTCTCACCCTTTTTTTCATGGTATCCCACTGCCTGGAGTTCAGGGGGGTAATGGCGGGGTTTTCCCTGCCTATATACCTGGCCAGGCGGTCTGACTGCCAGGTGGGCACATAGAGTTTGTCCCCTTTTGCATATTCTAGGAGAAAATAATCTCTCTTATACCCGTTAACCTGCCGGGAAACTATATCCACATACCTGCCAATCCCGTGAGTTTTGTGCACCAGGTATTCCCCCGGCTTAAAATCCTCAATCTCCTTAAGGGAAGACAGGCTTTCTTCTTTTAGCTTTCTGCTGGGAAACTCATATATGTCCAGCTCACCATAAAGGGAAACATCTTTTGATTCAAATCCCCGGAGCAATTTCTGCCCGGTGATGTTTGCAGCCCTGTCTTTTTGTTCCCCTTCCTTTTCCCTGAAAGATATGCCCTCCTCTGTCAGTATCTGCTTTACCTTCTTTCTCCTCTTTGTGTCCGGAAGAGCAATAAACACCTTCCTTTTAGCAGAGAAATCCTTCCTTATATTGGAAATGAAAGTTTCAGGTTTGCCAAAACTTTTCTTCTGGCCACCTATCTTTAACCACAGCTTGCCCCGGCTGCCTTTTGCATAGGTGTTTAACCTAAATACTATATCGGCACTGCCTTCAATTTCCTCCTCCCCTATAAGGTAGGCCCGGGCATCTTCTATGTTTTCAAATACGGTCTTTTCTATATCCTGTTTCAATATTTTCTGCAGTATCTCCCGGTCACTTCCAAGCTTTATGCTTATCTCTAAAGGATCACATAAAATAAGGCATAAGGAACCGGAGCTTTCCTTTATATACTGCTGCAGGGATACCCCCTTGCCCCTGCCCGGTTCCCAGGGATTTATATGGGGAAAGATGGATACCTTTTCTTCTTTGCCCAGTATTTTTCTGCTTACCGGGCTTATACGGTATACGCTCTCCAGCTCATCCCCGAAAAAGTCAAGCCTGGCTATAAAGTCGCTTCCCACCTCGTAGATATCCAGCAGCGAGCCTTTTATGCTGAACTCACCCTTATCGTATACCATATTAACCCTTTCATACCCTGCTTTTATAAGGCTTGCACCAAGCTTCTCCCTGTTGAAGGTATTTCCCAAAGCAAGGGTTAGGGGATTTAACCTGTCCGCTTTTTCTTTATCCATGAGGTTTAGGCAGGCGCTAATCCCTGAAACAATCACCGGTTTTTTCCCTGACTTAAGCGCCTTTACGGCTTTCAGCCTTTCGCTTATGCTCATGATATCGCCGGCCTTGTTTCTGTAGTATGCACTGCTTCCTGCAGGTGGCCAGCTGAATATCTTTTTGCCTGTAAGCAGGGAAAGCTCCTTTTCAAGCTCCCTCGCGCGGTCAATAGTGGAGGTTATAACCAGCAGCGGCATGGGGTGAAAAGAAGCAATAAAGGAAATAAAAAAAGGCCATATGTCCTCTTCGACCCCCATGCTTAGAACGCCCTTTTTCTGGGGAAAATGGCCAATAATATTTTTAAATTCGTCCTGTTTTGAAAATAGGTTAACTAACATAACTTAAGCAGTAAAAATTGATTGCAGCAGCCAATCAATTGTATTTATTCATGACATTATCCAGGCCATGGCAGATGTAGTCTTCCACTGCCCGGGAGGCTGTCTCCAGGATAAACGGCAGCTCTTCAGCCTGCTTTCTGCTAAAATCTTCCAGAACATAAACTGAAGGGTCTTTGGATCCTTCAGGCCTTCCTATACCTACCCTCAGCCGGTGAAAATCCTTTGTTTTTGTAACCGAAGCAATGGAGTTAAGGCCCCTGTGGCCGGCTGTTCCCCCGCCTGCCTTAAACCTTATCTGCCCAAACTCTATATCCAGGTCATCATGGATAACCAGCATCTCAGAAATTTCACTGCCGTAGTAGCCGGTAATAGAGCCTACCGCTCCCCCGCTTCTGTTCATATAGGTAAGGGGTTTGGCCATAAGCACTTCTCTGGCGCTGAGGCTTAGCTTGATTATTTCAGAATTAAACTTGTTGTATATGCTGCCGCCAAACCTGGCTACCATGGTATCAATAACCATAAAGCCAACATTATGCCTGTTAGCCGCATATTTTATGCCGGGATTGCCAAGGCCTATAACTAAAATCATGGCCCTTCCAGCTTATTCCTCTGCAGGCTGTTCCTTGGTTTCTTCCTGCTCTTCTGCTTCTTCAGGCTCTTCACCCTCTTTTCCAATCAGTTCGGGCTCTTCTGCTTCAACCTCTTCTTCAACTTCCTCCTCAATCAGCTGTGAAGGATGTATGATGGATATGATAACCTCCTGGGGATCATTTAAGACCCTTATATTATCACCAGCCTGGAGGTCTTCAACCCTCACTGTGTCACCGATTTTAAGCTCTTTTATGTCAAAATCAATGCTCTCGGGTATATCCCTGGGAAGGCAGGCCACATGCAGCTCCCTTAAGCTGTGCTGCAGCACACCCCCTTCTTCCTTTATTCCCGCCGCTATCTGCTCATTAAGTATATGTATGGGAACCTGGGTTTCCACCTCTTTCTTCATCTCAATCCTCAAGAAATCAATATGGAGAAAGTCCCTGGTTATGGGATCCCTCTGCATATCCTTTAATATAACCGCTTCTTTTTTCTTTGATTTGCCTATAGATAGATCAAATATGAGGTTGGCTGTTCCCTTACCCTTAATAATGCCTGAAAAATCCTTGACATCAACCTTTACGCTCATAGGTTCCCTGGCCAGGCCGTAAAGCACTGCGGGAATAAAGTTTTTTCTTCTAAGCCTTCCGGCAGCATTATTGCCCAGCTCTTTTTCATCTCTTTTGTCAACAGTTAAACTCAAACTCTCCATTTATTACACCTGCCTCTAAATTTTTAATTAAACCAGATTTTCGCCTTTAAACAACTCGCTTACAGATTTGCAATGATAAACTTTTTTTATGGTTTTTGCAAGCAAGGGGGCAATAGATACCACTTTTATCCTTTCGGGGTCGTAGGGCTTTATTATGGGCAGCGTATCTGCCACCACTATTTCCTCCGCTTTAGACTCCTGGAGCATCTCTATTGCATTCTTGGAAAATATAGGGTGGGTGGCTGCAGCAAAAACCCTTTTAACCCCATTTGCTATCATCATGTCAATGGCTTCCACCAGGGTTCCGCCTGTGTCTATCATATCATCGAAAAGGATGGCATCCTTTCCTTTCACCTCTCCCACCAAATGCTCTATCTCGGCAACATTCTGGGAAGGCCGCCTCTTGTCAAATATGGCCAGGGGGTAGTGAAGAAGCCTGGCCAAAATGCTTGCCCTCTTAACCCCGCCTACATCCGGGCTCACCACTACTCCATCGGAAAGTTCTTTTTTCATGAAGTACTTGGCAATAATGGGTATGGCAGTAATGTGGTCTACAGGCACATCAAAAAAACCCTGTATGGTTGCTGTATGCAGGTCCGTTACTATCAGGCGGTCAATGCCTGCCACCTCCAGAATATCAGCAAAAAGCTTGGCGGTTATGGGTTCCCTGCCTTCTGCCTTCTTATCCTGCCTGGCATAGCCGTAATGGGGAATAACCGCATTTATCATTCCCGCAGAAGCCCTTTTTAATGCGTCTATCATTATAAGGAGCTCCATAACATTGTCATTTACCGGAGGGCTGCAGGTCTGTACCAAAAAAACATCCGCTCCCCTCACGCTTTCATCAAATTTTACATATATCTCTCCGTTCCTGAATTTGGTGCGGGTAATCTTCCCCAGGGCTATGCCCAGATTTTTGGATATCTTTTCTGCCAGGGAAATATTTGATGAGCCGGAAAAAATCATCAGTCTTTTGTTTGTGGGATAGTCTCTCATTTAGCTTCTCCTATTATCTTTCTTTTCCTTCTTTTTCCTGTACCTTATGGCGCCCTGCTCTAAATTTTTCTGCATGCCCCTTGCTATGGCCAGGCAGTCCGGGGGAATATCATCAGTTATTACCGAGCCGGCTGCAACAATAGCGCCCCTGCCCACCCTTACCGGAGCAATGAGCATTGTATCGGAGCCTATAAAAACATCATCCTCTATAACCGTCTTGTGCTTCTGGTACCCGTCATAATTTACGGTAACACAGGAAGCGCCGATATTAACCCTCTCCCCTATATCCGTATCCCCGACATAGCTTAGGTGGGGGACCTTGCTTCCCTGCCCTACAGCAGATTTTTTGACCTCGCAGAAGCCGCCTACCTTTACCTTGCGTCCAGTGCGGGTATTGGGCCTTATGTAGCTGTAGGGGCCTATATTGTTCTCCTCCCCTATAGACGAACCCAGTACCACCGAAGAGTTTATGCTGGTTTTCTTGCCTATGGTGCTGTCAGCAATCTGGCAGAAAGGCCCAATCATACACTCAGCCCCGATTCTGGTATTGCCGCTGATAAAGCAGTAGGGCTCTATAACCGTATCCGGCCCGATTCTTACCGTATCCTGTATATAGGTATTTTCGGGATTGCGTATGGTAACTCCTCCGGCCATAAGCTTTTCATTGATCCTCTGCTGCATTATCCTTTCGGTCCCTGAAAGCTGGATACGGTCGTTTACCCCCAATACCTGCACATAATCTGCCAGCTTCATGGTTGTAACCTTTTTTTCTGCCGCTACCAGCTCCCCTGCTATATCCGTAAGGTAGTATTCGTTCTGGGTATTGGAAGTGCCGATACCTTTAAGTCCGTCAAAAAGGCTGTCCCGGTCAAAACAGTAGATAGAGGTGTTTACCTGGTTTATCATCTTCTGGTCTTTAGTTGCATCATCTTCCTCAACCACCTTCACTACATTGCCCTGTCCGTCCTTTAAAATCCTTCCGTAACCGGTAGGGTCAGCAAGCACAGTGCTTAAAATAGTAGCACTGCTTTTAGTCCTGGCCTGCTTGTCAGCCAGCCTGGCCAGTGTAGCGGGAAGTATCAGGGGGCAGTCTCCGCTTAAAACCATGACCTGGCTGCCCATATCTTTCCTGCAGCCTGAAGCTGTGCTCACAGCATGGGCCGTGCCCAGCTGCCGGTCCTGGTCAACAGCTACCGCCCGGGGAAACTCTTTTAAAAGATACTCTTTTATCAGTTCCTTTCTGTATCCTACCACCACAAAGACATTCCTTGGCTCCAGCCTGTAGACACTCCTGAGTATATAAAAGAGCATGGGCTTTCCAAAAATTGTATGCAGAACCTTGGGGTAAGAAGATTTCATTCGGGTTCCCTTGCCCGCTGCAAGGACTATGACCGATAGGTTTTTTTTCTTTCCCATTTATTTCCTTCTATTAGCAAACAGCCTTAAGAATTTTAACATAATTTCGCTCTATTATCTAAATTATTCTATAAAACTGCCACCGGAAATATCCCTGGATACAACCTCGTAAGATGGACCAAAATACATACTGACATATATGAGGTTGTTGCATTCTTTACCCAGTATTTCTTTCCTCAAAAAAAAGCTGGCCCCATCCGGGCCATCATCTTCATATATCCTGGAAATGTCACTGGTCTTTCTTGCCTTTACCCCAATCTCTTCTCCGCATTTGCCGCACTTTACCTTGAATTCTATGAAATTCGATGCAGCTGAAGGTGATCCCAAGAAAGCCTTTTTTAAATTATCCAAAAAACCCAATATCTCTCCTCTTTTATTGCTTATATCAACTATATTTTAAAGCCTGGGCGTGATATTATCAATTCATTATTTAACATAGCCTGCTGTTATGGGACAATCTAATTTTAACCAGCTTTGCTACCTAATAAGATACAGGCTAAGGGCAAGGGTTAGCCCCAGCCGCCCACACCCCCTGCTCTGCGGGTTCAAGCTTACCCACAAATGCAACCTAAAATGTTTCCACTGCCCGTTCTGGAGAAAGCCCGGCCAGGACATATCATTTAATGAAGCAGAGAAAATACTCCACAAACTGCATTCAGAAGGGATAAGGATACTGATTTTTGAAGGCGGGGAACCGCTTTTGTGGAAGGGAATCTTTCCTTTAACCGAAACAGCAAAAAGCATGTTCTTCTCCGTAGGTATAACCACCAACGGCACCATAGACCTGTCAACTGCCAACCCTGACATATACTTCGTATCCATTGACGGGACAAAAGAGGTCCACGACCGGATAAGGGGCAAAAGCTTTGACAGGATTATGGACAATATAGAAAGGCACAGGGATAAAAAGATAATTGCCAATATAACCATATCCAGCTTAAACCAGGACCATATTACCAGGCTGGTTAAATACCTTGAGGGGAAAATAAAGGGGGTAACCATACAGTTTTTTTATCCCTTCCCCGGAATAGAAGAGCTGAGCGTAGGTATGCAGAAAAGAAAAGAGGTCCTGGATAACCTTATTTATCTTAAAAAACAGGGCTATAGCCTGCTTGATTCCCACCACTGCCTCAAGAAAATGAAGGATAACAGCTGGAAGTGCCATGACTTTCTTATAGCCAGTGTAGACCCCGACGGTTATATACACCATGGCTGCTACCTGAAGAACAGGCTGGAAGATATATCCTGTGCAAAATGCGGGTATGCTGCCCACTGTGAGATATCTGCTGCCTACAGGCTGAATCCTGGAGCTATAAGGACAGCGGCTAAGATATTCTGGTAATATTTCTTAGGTAAAATAAATATCTAAATTTTTATCTGAAACCACTTTTCTAACATTTATGGGATAGTTTCTAAAATGATCTGCCGCCCAATAATAAGCTATAGTATTATCTACTGCTCTAGCTGAAGATTATATTGTATGATTGGTGCATAAAATATGCCCTCCTCCTGGAGAGAGTATCTCAATCACCTTTCTAACCTCTTCAGCAACATCTTTGAATTCACCCAAATTTAATACCTTTCCGGTATCAACGTTACCCCAAAATGAAAGTTTTAACCAAGGAATAGTTCATCGTTTTATCCAGTAAATCAATTACAAAATCCTTGTTCAGGTAAAAATCTGTTAAAAAACTTTCTAAGCCCCTTAAATACCATGCTGCTTCAAACATAGTGCACGCACAACCGCCCAAGACAGCATACTCTTTTGCTTCATTTTTTAAGAGGTGAGAACAAATCTTTACCTGTTTTTATATGCCATTTAGATAATCTGCCAATTGATAGAGAAAGCAAGTTTACAAAAAAGATAAAATTTTAAAAAAGTTTGGTAGCGCTGCTGGATTATTTAAACAATTGTTTGATGACCTAAGACCCTGATTTATTGATGCCAGATTTTCAAATAAATCAATACAGATACGGCTTGCCTCCAACCTCTAGCCACCTGTAAGGGTATCTATGTAAATCCCCACAACCTAATAATCATATTAGCAGAAAACCCCTGGATAAATCTTTCCTAAGATTTCTTATCCCCAAATTTCCAAAAATTTGCCGAATTTTTATTAAAATAAAAATAATCGTTCTTCATGGCTGGCTAAAAAAGTTAACAAGGGAATACAGGCTAGATATATGGTATTATTGAAAAAGTAAATTTAGCAAAATGTAAGCCGATGCAATATAGCAGCTGTTTTAAACCATGGCTGTATCATGGTTTTAAATGGAGGAAAGGTGAAAAAAATGAGTAAAGATTTCAAAGTATTTGATGCGATTATTATTGGCGCTGGTCAAGGTGGAAGTCCACTTGCAACTGCTTTAGCGGAGGCAGACAGACAGGTCGCTCTGGTGGAGCGAAAACATGTTGGTGGAACGTGTATTAACACGGGATGTACGCCAACCAAGACAATGATTGCTTCAGCTAGGGTTGCTCATCTTCTCAGCAGGGCAAAGGATTACGGAATTAACTCCACTTTCGATTCAGTTGATATTCTAAAAGTGCGCAAGCGCAAGCAGGATATAGTCGAGAGTTTCAGGAATGGCAAGAGGAAAGCCTTGGTCTCAACTCCAGGCCTTTCACTGATCGAGGGCGAGGCGCACTTCATTGGGAAGAAAGAACTTGAAGTAGATTTCCCTAATGGCCGAAAAGAATTCATCAAGGCTCAAACGGTTGTAATAGACACCGGGAGCAGCCCCTTCAAGCCACCAATCCCCGGTCTTGACACTATCGGTGCTCTTGACTCAACCTCAATTATGGAAATAGATGAATTACCCCAACATCTTGTTATAGTAGGCGGGGGTTATGTTGGGGTGGAATTTGCTCAGATGTTTCATCGCTTTGGCAGCAAAGTGACGATCGTTCAAAAAGCAAAGCAGCTGCTTCCCTTGGAAGATGAAGATGTAGCTGAAAAAATCGCAGAAATCTTCAGACAGGACGGTATTGATGTAATGCTAGATTCAGAAACGGTCACAGTCGCTGCACCTGCCAGTAAAAAGATTGTCCTCACAATCAAGACAGACGATAAAGAGCTAAATCTTGAAGGAAGTCATCTGCTGGTAGCAACCGGACGTGTACCTAATACTCCTTCCCTTAACCTCGAATCTACAGCAATATCTGTGGATGAGCGTGGGTTCGTGCCGGTGAATGCTAAACTGGAAACAGCAGTCCCAGGCATATACGCAATTGGCGATGTGAACGGCGGACCGGCCTTTACCCATATCTCCTACGATGACTTCAGAATTATCAGCAAGAATCTTTTAGAAAATGGCAATGCGGATACTTCCGGCAGAGTTTTGCCTTATGTAGTTTTTATTGACCCCCAACTGGGCCGCATCGGTATGACTGAAAAGGCAGCAAAAGATACTGGTCACGATTACCGTGTGGCAAAGATTCCTATGAGCTGGGCAGCACGAGCAATAGAAACAGACGAGACACGTGGCTTGATGAAAGCAATTGTTGACGCTAAGACTGGCCAGATACTCGGTGCAGCTGTTTTGGGGGTTGAGGGCGGCGAAGTGATGGCTATACTGCAGGTGGCCATGCTGGGGGGTCTACCGTATACTGTTATTCGTGATGCTATCTTCTCTCATCCGACCCTTTCAGAATCGTTGAACACCCTGTTTGGACATTTGACGGTTAAAGAGGGGCATTGACATTGGTTAAAGATAAAGGTTTGAAGCTTAAAGCCGCATAATTTGGTATCAACCACGTGAATTCCGGAAGGAAGACTTGCTTTTACATAATAGTTGGATTTTTCGGGAAGTTAGCAATCTCTTGGTTTATTTCATCCAGAGCCATACGATCAAATTATACATTTTACTGGCAGGAGTTACCTATCTCAAGCTCCAGTAAAAACTTTTTTATGTCAGGCCCTGCAGTAAAATTCCCTAACTTACCGCTGCTTTTTATAACCCGGTGGCAGGGTATGAGTATCATTAAGGGATTTTTGGAAAGCACCGTGCCTGCTGCCCTCCAGGCAAGGGGATAACCTGCTTTTTCTGCCAGGCCGCGGTAGCTTACAGTCTGACCATATCCAACAGTTTTTAGGGTCTTAAGCACCTTTTTAAAAAAAATGGAACCAGAGACCAGCCTGGTTTGAATAGAAAATTGCCCGAGTTTTCCATCCAGATACTTCTTAAGCTCTTCTTCTAAAAGCAGGTGTTTCTTTTTTGTGAAACCACCCCCAGTCTTTGACTTGAAAGTATCAAGAGACCGAGTGCTGTTTCCCAGAAAAAGTACCTTGCCCCCTTCTTCCCAGACGTAGTTAAGCTTCCCTATTCTGGTATTAATTGAATAGCTATACATTTTCATTTCCTGCCCACCACCGGCCTGAGCAAAAGGGTTATTAAAAATATTGCCACACTTACCATTATAATTGATGCCCCTGAAGCCAGGTTCAGGTAATAGGAAGATATAAGCCCCAGAAGGCTGGAGGCAAACCCGAATACAACAGAGTAAAGCACCATCTGGGTAAAATTAGAGCTTATGTTTTTTGAAGATGCAGCTGGTATGACTATAAGGGCACTTACCAGTATTATGCCTACCACCCTGGTACCTATAATAACCGTTGTGGCCAGAAGTATTATAAAAAGGTAGTCGTAAGCCACAACATTCAGCCCCTGGATGGCAGCAAGCTCCCGGTCAAAAGTTATAAATAGATACTTTTTAAAAAACACTGAAAGAAGAATTATTACTACCAGGCCCAGGCCAACTGAAAGGTACATATAAAAACGGTCTACTGCCAGTATGTTTCCGAAAAGATAGCTTAAAAGATCAGGTTTGTAACCTTCCAATAGGCCAATTATCAATATTCCCAGAGCCATGGAAGAAGGAAGGAAAATCCCTATAATAGTATCCACAGACAAGGCGCTTCTGTTTTTAAGGTAAGATATAAGTACTGCTATTACAATTCCAAAAATTACTGCCGTAACCATGGGATTCAGTCCCATAAAAAACCCCAGGGCTATCCCCGCCAGGGAAGAATGGGCTATGGCATTGGCAAAAAAAGACATCTTCTGGAGTATAACAAAAACCCCTATAAGAGAGCAGACAAGCCCTATTACTATGCCTGAAATCAGGGCCCTCTGCATAAACGGATAGGATAAAAATTCCACCATATTATTCTCCAAAGAGTTTGCATCTCTCTATGTCTTCGGGAGTAAGCTCTTCCTGGGGTTTTTCCAGGCATTCCTTATGCCTGAATATGCCAAAGCCCTGGCCGTAAACCTTTTCCATGTTCTGGGCTACCAGTACATCCCTGGGTTTCCCAAAGCCCACCAGTATCCGGTTAAGGGCAGCAACCTTATCTGCATAAAGATTCACCACCGTAACATCATGGGATACAAGTGCCACTGTAAGCTTCTGGGCTTCTTTTAGGTTTTGTATAAGCTCATAGAAGTTTTTCTCTCCCTTAACGTCTACCCCCGCCAGGGGCTCATCAAAGAATACTATCCTGGGACTGTTGGCTATAGCCCGGGCTATTAATACCCTTTGTATCTGCCCTCCGGAAAGAGCGCCTATCTTGGTCCGGGCATAACCAGCCATGCCTACCTGTTCCAGGACAAAGCCTATCCTCTCTTTCCTTTTTTCGCTATCTTTTATACCTTCCCCCAGGGCCACATCTATGGCTTCTGATACAGTTATGGGGAAGGTGCGGTCAAAATCAAATTTCTGGGGCACATAGCCAACAATACCTTTAAAGCTTGAAATCCTGTTAGCTGGCTTTCCAAAAATTTTTATCTCTCCGCTGCGGGCAACCAGGTTAAGCACCGCTTTTATGAGGGTGGTTTTCCCCGACCCGTTGGGCCCAATTATGATTAAGAAATCACCCTCATCAATGGAAAAACTGATGTTTTCCAGTATTTTTTTCCCGCCTAATGTAACCGATAAATTATTTATTTCCAATGCCTTTGTGGCACTCATGATCTAGCTGTTTATTCTTATAAAATGCTGGATAGAGCGATCATATGTTCTTTCTGCCTTATCCGGAAAATAACAGGCTGGAAGCTCCCCGCTTTTCCGGTGATAGGTTATACACTCACAACAAACGCCCTTCCTGGGACAAGGCTCATAGCTGCAGTTACAAATTTCAAGGTTTTCTTCTTTATTGCACTCCATAATACCCCTTTCCGTTAATATTCTATTCCCTTTATTGCCTTTATTCCACTGCCAAAAGCATGCTTTACTTCCCTCATCTCGGTTACCGTATCAGCAGCAGCGGCCACCCGGGAATCTACATTCCTGCCGGTTAAAACCAGGATAAGGTCCTTCGGCTTCTTTTCAATGATATCAACCAGCTTATCAGCGTCAACCAGCCCGTAATCAACCATATTGTTTATTTCGTCTAAAATTATGAGGTCATATTTTCCCGCTCCAATCTCCTCTTTAGCATAAGCTATTGCCTTTTCGGCCTCCTCGATAAGCTTTTGGTCTATATCAGGCCTGCCATCCTTAAACTTTATAAAACCGGAGCCCAGCTGCTTGATGACTATGTGGGGAATAGACCTGCAGGCCTTTACTTCCCCCGATACCCAGGGCCCTTTTATAAACTGCAGGATAAGCACTCTTAGGTTGTGCCCAGCTGCCCTAAGAGCAAGCCCGAAAGCAGCAGTGGTCTTGCCTTTGCCGTCTCCGGTATTTACCAGCACCAGTCCCTTTTTCTTTTTCATGGTATAGATTTTATAAAATTGGAAAGAAATTATAAACCATCATTTAATATTTTATAGAAAAGCTTCATATCCATGTTTTCCCTAAAAAGGGCAGCCAGCCGGTCGTACTGCTTTTGCTTGAAAGCCTCATAGGGGCCCTTCCCATCAAGTTTTAGGTCAATACCGTTTAAGCCTGCCACCATATCCAGCAAAAATTTTTTCAGCTTAAAATTATCAAACAGGCCGTGTATATAGGTTCCCAGCACCATATTACTTAAATTCCTGCTTATTTTAATATGGCCATCTTTCTGCCTTGCCTTTCCCCTGCCCCTTTCAGTAATAATAAAAGGCCGGCCATAACTTTTTTCAGAGATTGTATCTCCCATATGGATCTCGTAGCCTTTAAATACCTCTTTTTCTCCCTTTTTTCCAAAAATACTGTAGTCTGCCTCAAACTCAACCTGGTGGGTGCTTTTTTCTGTGAAAAACTCGGTCCGTGTATCCAGCAGCCCCAGGCCTTTGATTCTATCCATATCAGATTCAGCCCTGTGCCGGTCAGAAATAGAACTTCCCAGCATCTGATAACCCCCGCATACACCTATAATAGAAGCCCCTTTCCGGTACATGGAAATTACTGTATCCGCAATACCGGTCTCTTTTAGGTAAGTAAGGTCTGCCATAGTGCTTTTAGAACCCGGTATTATAATCAAATGGGGCTCTGCCCTCTTCAGCTGTGCCGCTGTTTTTACATAGCTAAGGTCTATATCTTTTTCAATCTCCAAAGCATTGAAGTCAGTAAAATTGGATATATGGGGCAGGTACAATACTGCTACCCTAAGCCTGCCTGCCTTAACCTTGTTTTTCTCTTCCTGCTTTTCCAAATTCACCGAATCCTCTTCATCAAGCACAATATTATTAAAATAGGGTATGGTTCCTATCACCGGAAGCCTTAGTTTTTCCTCAATCCATTCTATACCCGGTCTAAGAAGCTTCTTATCCCCCCTAAACTTATTAATCAAAAGTCCCCTAAAATACCTCTGGTACCTTTCAGGCAGAATCCTGACTGTACCGTAGAAGCTGGCAAAAACCCCGCCCTTGTCAATATCTGCTGCCAGTATTACCGGCGATTCTGCCAGCTCGGCTGTCTTCATATTCACGATATCATTTTCCAAAAGATTAATCTCGGCCGGGCTTCCCGCCCCCTCTATTACCAGGTAGTCATATTTTGATTTAAGCTCCCCTATTATCTGCCTTATTTTAGCCAAGAATAATTTCTTTTTAGAATCATACTCTGAAGCACTCATGTTTTTTAAAACTTTTCCCATAAATATTATCTGGGCAGCGGTATCTTTTACCGGCTTAATCAGTATGGGGTTCATCAAAACAGAAGGCTCAAGCCCCGCCGCTTCAGCCTGCATCACCTGGGCACGCCCCATCTCTCCTCCCCCGGAGGTAACATAGGAGTTCAGGGCCATATTCTGGGACTTGAAAGGGCATACGGAATAACCGTCAGCAGCAAGGATTCTGCATACTGCCGCTACCGCCACGCTTTTTCCCACATGGGAGCCTGTGCCCTGTATCATTATAGCCTTCATCTGTTGCCCCCGCCTATAATCTTCAGTACATCCTCCTTTGATTTTACTACCCTGGCCCCACCCCTGATTATCTTATCATAAAGGGCGGCAGCCTTGCCCCCGGTGTGATCCCTTTTTCCCACAGGAACCTCTTCTATTACCACTACTTCTTTTCCCGCTTCCAGGGCTTCCTTTGCGCTTACCAAATTGGAAAAATTCCCGTGGCCAAACTCCAGGGAGGAAAGAACAACATAATCGCTTCCCTTTATAAACTCCAGGTTCCTGTTCTGGGCATAAAGGCTTATGGGTGAGAACGGCGCTTCGCTTACAAAAGGTATCCCCAGCATCTGGGCAGTATCCAGATCAGTATCCAGGTTATTAACCACCCCGCAGGAAACCTTGTATCCATGTGAGTAGAGCATGCTCAAAACAGGAGAAGCGGCCCCTCCCCCGGCTATCACATGCACCCTTATATCCTTTATGTTCTTGGACCTTGCCGGGTGGGCATTGAAGGTGGGGTTAATGTAGAGCTTTCCGGTAAAAGGATTCTTAGCCACATATACCTCACTTGAAAACACCCTCTCAATATTTTCTTCGGTAACCACATCCTCTATATTCCCATAGTCAAAAACGGTCCCGTCCTTTAGGAAAAGGGCCTTATTGGAGTACTGTATGGCCAGATTTATATCATGGAATATGCCTATAACGGTTTTGCCATCATCCCGGTTGAGCTTCCCGAAAAGGTCCATAAGCTCTATCTGGAAGTTTATGTCAAGATGTGAGGTAGGCTCGTCCAGAAGAAGCAGAGGGGTATCCTGCACCAGAGCCTGGGCAATTATTACCCTCTGCTTTTCACCCCCGGAAAGTTCATTGTACCTTCTGTCTGCAAAACTGTTCAGCCTGGTTTTTTTAATTACACTCTCTACCGCAGCTTCATCGGTTTGCTTCAGGGATTCAAGGCGGCTGATATAGGGATACCTGCCCATGGCCACCATCTCCCTTACCGTGAAATTGAAGCCGGGATTGGTGCTCTGGGGTACCACCGCTACCAGCTTGGCCACCTCCCTGGAGCTCAAAGAGGCCAGATCTTTTGAGTCTATGTTTATGTTTCCCCCATATTTTTTAAGCACCCTGCTTATGATATTAATCAGGGTCGATTTGCCGCTCCCGTTAGGTCCCAGGATGGATATAAAGGAGTTTTTTTCTACCCCGAAGCTTATGTTTCTAAGCACCGGATTCCCATTATAGGAAAAGTTTAGGTTTTTAACCTCTACCATATCCATCTAGAACACCTGCCTCTTTGACCGTATTAAAAGATACAGAAAAAAGGGCACCCCTATAATGGAAGTAACTATGCCCACCGGTATCTCCCTGGGCATAAGCACCATCCGGGCAATGGTATCCGAGGTCAGTAGCACTATCCCCCCGGCAATGGCAGAAGTGGGGTAGAGCACCTTGTGGTCCGGGCCGACTATAAGCCTCATGATATGGGGGGTTATAAGGCCTACAAAACCAATCAGCCCGCTGACAGAGACCGCAGCAGCGGCTATAAGGGAGGCCAGCACCAGCAGAAACTTTTTTATATGCTCGGTGTTTACTCCCAGCTGTGTGGCCCTCTCATCGCCCAGAGATATTATATTAAGCTCATTCATGAAAAACACAGCCAGGCCCAGAAGGATTAAAATAGCAGGAGCAATAACCGCCAGCTGATGCCAGGTGGAGGCAGTAAGCCCTCCCATAAGCCAGAATATAACCTTGGCCATGTCATGGGCCTGGAACATCAGGATAAAAGAATTAATGGAGCTTAGGAGGGCGCTTAAAGCCACACCGGCTAAAAGCAGGGTGAGAACCGATACCCTGTTTCTTACCCTGGATATATTGTACACCAAAAGGGTTACCGCTACCGCTCCCCCAAAAGCAAAAACGCTTACCGCAGATATGTTCAGAAACCTGATGCCGGTAGCAAACAGCAGCCCAATGGTAGCCCCGAAAGCTGCTCCTGCAGATACCCCTATGATATAGGGGTCGGCCATGGGGTTCCTGAATATGCCCTGGAATATGACCCCGCTTGAAGCAAGCGCTATGCCCACCAGTATGGAAGTAAAGATACGGGGAAGCCTGATCTGGCCTATTATGGCAAACTCGTTAGGGCTTATATGCCCGGTGTCCACCAGATTGGACAGCCCCGGTATGTAGCTTGCTATAATCCTGGCCGTATCCCCAAGCGATATGCTGGCAGAGCCTATTGATGCAGCTACAATGGCCAGGGCTGCTAAAATTACTATCAGAACTATTGAATACTTGATTGCTTTTCCCATAACCTATAAAAAGGTAAACAGTATCAAAAATGAAAAAAGGTAAAATACCTCAATTATTACAGAGGCCGCCCCCAGTATATCCCCGTTTATTCCTCCCAACCTTTTAGAAAAAAACTGACCGGCAAAACCCAGCACAAGAAAACTTGCCAGAAAAACTACCGCAGCCTTAAGCAGGGGGACTAAATATGCAGCCGCCCTGTAAAATGCACCGCTGCAGAGTACCGTATAACCCTGGCCGGGGACAGTTTCTGACAGGTATACCAGTCCCAAAAATGCAACTACCGTATAAAAGGTAGAAACAAAAAGCTGCCTCCTGTTTTTATCGGAGACAAACATGGCAGCCAGGCTCCCTTCTTTTCTTGCCGGCCTGTAGCTTCCCAGAAGGTATACCATGGCCCACCTCCCAATAGCAGGCATAAAGCAGATAACTGCCGCAAACAACCAAATATTGGATCCCAGAAGGGTGTACAGGTAATATATGGCTGCTATTTTTAAAAGCAGCATAAACACCACAGCCATAACCCCGAAGGTGCCTATATCGCTTTTTTTCATTATGTTTAGAATCTTTTCTTTATCCCTTTTCCCGGAAAAAACTCCGTCAAATACATCTGCCAGCCCATCATAATGCAGGCCTCCGGTAAGCACAGCCTCCAGCCCCACCGCCAGTATGGCAGCAGCAGCCGCAGGCAGGATTAAGTTAAGCGCCCAGAATAAGAAAGCAACCGCCGCTCCCAGCAAAAAGCCGATAAGGGGAAAATAAAGCAGAGCAGGGGAAAAATCCTTCAGGTAGCAGTATCTTGCCGGTATCTTGACAATGGTTAAAAAACCCAATGCATTTAAAAATCCCTTCATTTGAGCCTCTGCTTTAGTCCCGCTATAAAAAAATAAGCTGTATCAGAAACAGAAGCAATCTCTTTGTTAACCATTCCCATAAGATCCCTGAAGAGCCTGCCCAGAGGATAAGCAGGAACTACACCCATACCCACTTCATTGGAAACAACTATTACCTCTGAATCTGTTCCGGTAATAAACTCAATGAATTTTTTAAAAAACTCCCAAACCTCTTTTTCTATTTTTTCTTCCAGGCTGTTAGGAATAACTTCAATTTTATCCACATCATATTTTTCCAGCAGCCTGTACAGCAGATTGGTTATGCAGTCTATTAAGATAACCGGGCAGCTTCCAGCTTTTATTTTAGAAAAATCCCCCCTGTCTATATCTTCTACGGACAGCTCAATAGTCTTCCAGCTCTTAGGCCTCCTTTTTCGGTGAAGCTTTATCCTTTTTTCCATCTCTTCATCGGTTATCCTGGCTGTAGCCAGATAACAGACCTTCTCTGAGAGCCTGGAGGCAAGCTCTTCTGCATATGCACTTTTACCGCTTCTTGCTCCGCCCAGCAAAAAATATATCTTACCCACATCATTCCTTTCAGCAATGGAGAGGACCGGTGCCCTCTCCATATGATATTATTAATGGGACAAAAAATAAATTACTCAATTATCTCAAACTGCCCGAAAATCTCGGGATGAAAAGCCATGGCCATCATCTTAAGCCCTTTTACTGAGTTATGGTTGGGCCTTACTACCGGGTTTTGCGGAACAATGTATACATTGCCTTCCAGAACCGCATCCACGCTGGAAAACCTTTCATCCTGCAGGATTATATCCCCGCTTCTTGCCTCATACATCCCCCCGTCTCCGGCAATCATAACCTGGGGATTGTTTTCCAGAAGCTTTTCTACGCTGTATTCCACATAACCGTCCAGGCCGTCTTTGGCCACAATGTTTATCCCCCCTGCTTTTTCTATCATGTCATCTATGTATGTATTTTTGCCTGCGCTCCACAGGGGATCATCAAATATCTGGTAGAAGGCTAAAGGCTTTTTTTCTTCACTCAGATCCTTTACCTGCTGGTATACCTCTTCTACTCCAGCCTCAAATTCATCCTTTAGCTTTTGGGCTTCCTCTTCTTTTCCCAGCATTTGGCCCAGGTTTATTATCTCCTGATAAGCCCTTTCAAAGCTCTGGGCTTCAACGGTATATATGGTTATGCCCAGCTCTCTCAGCCTGTCATAATCTTCTTCAGAAGAGCCGGAGAGCTTAATAACTACATCCGGCTGGGCCTCTGTGATCTTTTCAATATTGGGGCCATTGTAGTCCCCGTAAGCCTCAAAACCCTGGGCCAGCGGCTCTCCGCTTTCAATGCTCCAGCTGTCCACCCCTATAACCTGATCCATTGCTCCCAGGGCATCTATTACTTCCAGCACACTGGGAGCAAAAACAATTACCTTATCTGCTGCTCCCTCCAGGCTCACTTCCTCTTCTGTGCCGTCAGTTACGGTTATAGAGCCTCCAGCTTCTGCCTCTGTCTGGCCGCATGCTGGTAATATCAATGCTATGGAAATAATCAGTGAAAAGATACCCATTAAATATTTTTTGCCAAACATATACTCTCCTATCTTTCGATTCCAGCCCGGGCCAATACGCCCTGCTGATAATAATGTTTTACTTCCTGCATCTCGGTTACCAGGTCTGCCTTTTCCACAATATCACGGTGGGCAAACCTTCCGGTAAGTATAAGTTCCAGGTCCTCCGGCTTCCTCTCCATAAGGCCTGTTACATCTTCAACACCCAGCAGCTTAAAATGGATGGCGATGTTTATTTCATCTAAAATAACTACATCGTATTTGCCGCCGCTGATTACTTGCTTCAGTTCCTCTAAACCATCCCTAGCACACCTGATATCCTCATCTTCTGGATGCTTTTTTATAAAGCATCCCCTGCCGAATTGCCTCACCGTTATATTGTCACTGAACTTCTTAAGGGACCTGATTTCAGAGTATTCCATCCCTTTTACAAACTGGCCGATAAATACCTTCATCCCATTGCCTGCAGCCCTCAGTGCCAGCCCCAGGGCAGCAGTGGTCTTTCCCTTGCCGTTTCCGGTATAGACCTGGGTATAGCCTTTTTTAAGGCTTCCCATAAAGACTCCTTCCTGTAAATATAAAGGCTCCCTACTTCGTTTTTAGCAGAGAGCCTTTAATTTTTTAAAATAAAAAAATTACTCCCTTTCTGCCGAAGAGGTGTAATTTCTATTCTGCCAGACAGGTCTCCTGACTTATGGGACTTTACCCTTCGCCTTCCCAGCTTTCAGCCAGTGGCGTATCGAAGGATACTCACCCATACACAGTGGCGGGACCGTTCCAGATTCTAACTGGATTCCCTTGAAAAGCAGAACATTATTCAGTTGTAAAACAAGCTAGGGATAATATAGCATAGAATAGGGTAAAATGGTATGCAGTTTTTTGTAAAAATAATGATTTCTTAACTATTCCATTTTTATACCAGATTTTTGTATTTCATTTCACCTTCATCCAATATTTTACTATTAAATAATTCTTGCTTTCGAAAGCGAACCTCTATTAAAGACTAAAAACATATTTAAGTATTTGCATAATTATGCTATAATAATATCAGATATGGTAATTTTTCAATTTGATTTTCTCAATCTATTTATATTATAATAAAATACAATAATTATTATTATAGTAATAAAATGAAAGTTAGTCAGAAAAATACGCTTGGAACTAATATCAAAAACTACAGGCAAAAAAAGGGTATCTCCCAGGATAGATTGGCCAAGCTAGCTGACATAACACTTACAACCCTGGTAAAAATTGAAACAGGCAATAACAATAATCCAACCATTAAAACACTTACCAGGATTGCAGACGCCCTTAATGTAACAGTAAATGATCTGTTGGATAAATGAATCAGCTAAAACTAATAAGTAATATAAAAGCTAAGCCTTTTATTAAGTGGGCAGGAGGAAAAAGCCAGCTAATACCTGAATTGGCTAAACGGATTCCCTCCAGCATAAAAAAAGAGGGCAGGATAGATAACTACATTGAGCCTTTTGTGGGAGGCGGAGCCCTATTTTTTTTCCTAAAAAATACTTACCGTATAGAGCACGCGGTTTTAGTTGATATAAATGAAGAATTGATTCTTGCCTATAAGGTTGTAAGGGATTGGCCTGAAAAACTTATTGAAAAGCTTTGTGATTTAGAAAAATACTACTTGAGCAACAATAGCGACCAGAGAAAAAAAATATATTATGAAATCAGGAAAAAATATAACCAGCAGCAGAATGGGTTTAATTATAAAGACTATAATCCTGGCTGGATACAGAGGACGGCATATTTAATTTTTTTAAACAAGACCTGCTACAACGGCCTTTACAGGCAGAACAGAAATGGAGGTTTTAATGTCCCCCACGGCTCTTATAAGAACCCTAATATATGTGACAGGACAACTATAAAAGAAGCGCATAAAGCACTTAGGAACACAATGATAATATGTGATAATTTTGAAAATTCAGGCAATTATATTAGTGCAGGAAGTTTTGTATATCTTGACCCTCCTTACAGGCCTTTAAACGGCACATCCAGTTTTACCAGCTACAGCAAAGAGACATTTGGCGAAGAAGAACAAAAAAGGCTGGCTGATTTCTATAAAAGGATGGATAAAAAAGACGCATATCTTATGTTAAGCAATTCTGACCCTAAAAATGAAAACCCTGATGATAATTTTTTTGACGACCTATACAGCTCCTACTATATTGAAAGAATTTCTGCAAAAAGAAGCATTAACTGCATTGGGTCAAAAAGAGGGACGATAAAAGAGTTAATAATCAGAAATTATATCTAATATGGTCTTAACCAAAAGTTTTCAAAAAGAAATTACATCTGTATGGTCATTCCCACAAAGGGGAAACTGGGCAACCCATAATTCTAGCTTCAGGGGAAATTTTGCCCCCCAGATACCAAGAAACATTATAGAGCGGTATTCCAACCAGGGGGATATAGTGCTTGACCCAATGGTTGGAGGAGGAACTACAGGAATTGAATGTAAATTAACCGGCAGAAATTTTATAGGAATGGACATTAATCCAGATATGCTTGAAATAACTAAAAAAGCGATGAATTTTGAAGTCCCTGAAGGAATTCCTGACTGTCCACATTGTTTGGAAATAGGCGATGTTAGAGAGCTTAACAGCATAGAAGATAATTCAATCGACCTTATTGTTACCCATCCCCCCTATGCAAACATAATAAAATACTCCAATGGGCAAATATCTGGTGATCTTTCAAATATTTCCAGCGTTGATAAATTCTGCAGCGAACTTGGTAAAGGTATAAAAGAATTCTACCGCGTTTTAAAAGGCAATCATTATTGCGCTATTCTTATAGGTGATACCAGAAAAAGAAAGCATTATGTACCCCTCTCCTATTTTGTAATGGAGGTTTTTTTAAAAAATGGTTTTGTTTTAAAAGAAGATATCATTAAGGTCCAGCATAACTGTAAAACTACTCCCTACTGGCAAAAACAGACTGATAAATACAATTTTTTACTGATTATGCATGAACACTTATTTGTATTCCGGAAACCCGAAACTTCCGAAAATCTAAATCCAATAAAGTTCAGCACTTATTTTAAAAACCCATCCAAGCAGTAAATTCACCTGTACAATGTATATCACTATAGTCCCTATTACCTTGTCCAAACTTTTTGCCGAAAAACCTATTTATTACATAATCAGAAATCTATCATTAGCATAAACGCTTGCACACAGCAATTATTGAATTTGTCTTCTAGGATAAGATTTAAGCATGTTAGATGTCTCTTGCATTTAATATTCTTGCTTTTTCAACTTTGGTTTTTCACTTTCATTATTGGATTTAAAATCTATTATAAAAAAACAGGAACAACAGTTGGCTGGTTTATAACTTTAGCACCAAAGATTTATAATCGGTGATGAATCAGGCAGAGAAGCATATAGGAAGACCAACCTATCGAGATCGTTTATATCATCGCTTTCTACCACTGAAGGACGCTGCACTAACTAGGGAAAAAATATCTTTCTCTGATAGAAAGCTTTTATAAAATTGTTTATTTAAAATTCCGTCTGGGTAATTTGTCTTTTCCTGTATCATTATCAAATCAAAAATTGCGGCTAGAAATTCTACTGAATATTCTCCATAGTTATTCAGTTTATTAAAGACATCATAATCAGCTTTATTAAAACACTGAAATTTTGGAGGGAAAGATTTTGACGGTTCTATTTTGCGTAAGGTGCCAAATAGCTTTTTCACAAATTTCATTGTGAGTTCTTTATCACAACATTTTTTTATCAATAAATCGATTAATAGGTGAATATGTTTTGGAGTTCGTTTTCTTTTCCCCGGCTGCCTGTATTTTACAATAAAATCATTTACAGATTTTATTCCTTTATCTACATAAATATCGACATTATCAGAAGTCCTATAAATTAAATTGGCATCTTCTTCTTGCATATTTTTTTATTATTGTTAAATTAAAGATAAAAGTCAAAATAATATTAATCTTGTTTAATATATTAAAGTAATAAAAAATTTAGATAAAATCTTCAGATAATGAGAATAGTAACTAGAAAAGAAGCATTAAAAAATTTAAATAACTATATTAATGAAAATTTATTCAACTTAGCTGAAGAATACAATATAACTACTTTTATAAATGGCAAGCAAAATAAGGGCTGGAAAGGTCTGCTTTTAGAAAGATTAGCAGGATTAGATAATAATAGTATAAAGGCAACAAATGGTGAAGATTTTGAATTAAAATCTGTAGCGTTCCATTATGTAAAGAAAAAACTGGTTCCTAAGGAAACTATGGCAATTACAATGATAAACCCTATAGAATTAGAAAGAACTCCATTCTTTGAAAGTCATTGCTGGCATAAATTGAAATCCATTATCTTCTGCGCAGTTTCATGGCACGGCACCCATGTGCCTGAATCTTACCTGCTGAGGGTTGACAATATTGATCTAATAGGAGATTCTAAGCTTATTCAGGAAGTAAAATCCGATTACGAATTTATTAGAAATAAATTAATTAACCATGGTTTTGATAGCCTAACAGGAAAAGATGGCAAATGGATTCAAGCAAGAACCAAAGGCCCCGGACATGGGTCTACAAGTAGAGCATTTTATGCAAGAAAGAATTTTATAAAAGCAATATTATATACAAACAGATAATCAGTTAAAGAAAAAAATAACTGGTTCCTTTAAATAGCCTGGCTAGAAAAAATGCCATACGAAAATAATTACTTTAAAAGCTCAGAAAACTTTTCCTGAAATTTCCCCAGCTTGGGAGATATAACCACCTGGCAATATCCCTGGGAAGGATTTTTCTCATAATAATCCTGGTGGTAATCCTCAGCCATGTAGAAGGTCTCAAGAGGCTTTAGCTCGGTTACAATTTTATCTTCATAAACATTCTGCTCTTCCAGTTTAGATATCAGTTCTTTGGCAATCTCTTCCTGCTGCAAACCATTAAAAAGTATTATGGACCGGTACTGCTCCCCCACATCGTTACCCTGTCGGTTTAAGGTTGTTGGATCATGGATATAAAAGAATACTTCAAGCAGTTTCCTGTAACCTATTATTTTAGGATCATATGTAACCCTGATTACCTCAGCATGCCCGGTATTGCCGGAACAAACCTGGGAATAGGTAGGATTTTCTACAGATCCGCCTGCATAGCCAGACACAACCTCTTTAACCCCTTTAAGCTGTTCAAATATTGCCTCAAGGCACCAGAAACAACCGCCTCCTATAACTGCGCTTTCATAACCGTTATTGTCTTCATTAGAACCGTAACTATTTGTTTTTCCTTCTTTTTCCATATTGCTGCATCCTGTATTGATTAATAATCCTGCCATAAGAATAATACTTACTGCCACTGCAACTGCCTTATAATTCATATTATGCTTTATAATACCTTTTCTTATATAATAAATTTTCTAAATAATATTTTACTATAAATATATACGAAAATAAATATAAATAAAATAAGCTGCTGCAACAAAAAGATTCAGCTAGGTATTACTTTTACTTTTAGTATTATTTATGTAATAATTAAGAATATAAAAGGAGGTAATACCAATGCCAAGAATAACATCAAAAGGCCAGATAACTATTCCCAAAAAAATCAGGGATAAGTTTAATATCAAACCATCAGATATCGGAGAGTTTGAAGTAAGGGAAAGCCAAATCATATTTAAGGTTAAAAAAGGATCTCTATTAGATGCCCATAGGAAAAAAACTAATAAAAAAATTGATTACAAAAAAGTAAGGCAGCTGATGGAAAAGGATATTGCCAACACCCTCATAAAGGAAACAGAATGATTTTTCTGGATACCAATATATTTTTAAGATATTTTGAAAAAGAAGATGAAAAAATCAGTAAAAAGGCAGAAGAACTATTCTCAGATATAGTATCCGGGAAAATTAAAGCCACCTCCAATGCTATGGTAATCGCTGAAATTGTCTGGGTTTTAGACAGGTTCTATGGCTGGCAAAAAGATGAAATTTGTGAAAATGTAGAGCTAATTTTAAATACGCCCAATATTAGTTTCAAGGAAAAAGCAGTTTTGCTCAAGGCAATTGCTGTTTTTAATGATAACAATATCGATTTCATAGGTGCCTACAATTATGCCTATATGAAGGCAGCCAATGTAGATAAAATATATTCCTATGATAACCACTATGACAAGCTTTTCGGCCTGACAAGACTAAAGCCTTAGGTATGGATAATAGGGAGCTTAAATCAAAAACCATCAATATCCGTTCATCCCAAGATTTTGATCCAGAATCAGCATAATATATTTTTCCTGGTATTTTAAGCCTTTCTTCTCAATAATAGTGAATACAAAATTTTTAACCATTAATATACAGGATCCGAGCATGACAAAAACAAAAAAAATTACCCCCATTGGCTACCTTATACTAACCCTTATAGCTCTTATCTTTATAGCCATCGCCCTGCTTAAGCTGACTGCTCCCCCACCCACTGTATTTAATTTCTTTATTCGCCTGTTTGCACTGTGGGGCTATACCGCTATGGCCATAGCAGCCACATTTACCCCTTTCCTAAAAGAAATTACCAAAATTTTTGGAAAGTCGTTTATCAAACTGCACCATTTCTTCGCATTCTCCGGCCTTGCTTTAATTACCCTCCACCCTATTTCCTCAGCCATAGAAGCTATGGATTTATCTGTGTTTGTACCTGTTTTTGATTCCTGGCTGGGCTTCTGGGTATATGCAGGAAGGCCTGCATTAATCCTTTTATACATTGCCCTTATAGCTGCGCTTTTCAGGAGAAAAATTAAGCCCTGGAGGATAATCCACGGCTTAATGTATGTGGTTCTGCTGTTTGGCTTCGTACACGGAATCCTTATCGGGACAGATTTTGCTAATTTGGGCATACTTGTAATCTTCTCCGTACTTTTCGGGCTGGTAACAGTAGCATTTATAGCCAAAAGGGCAAAAGAGTACAGGATAAAGAACAGGTAGTCAAATTTATTTTCATTGGCTGCAGTTTCTAAAATAAGCTAAAATTTAGAGAAAATAAAAGGAAATAATTAACCGATATGATAGATACCATTATTATAATACTGGCATCAGTAGCCATAGCCCTTTTTTTGGGCATCCTGATTATCCTGGTGCATACCCTGCTGCCCAAAGAGAAAAAGAAACCGGAAAAGATACAGAGGCTGCTGGAAATAGTGCCCAAAAAGGATTGCGGCGCCTGCGGTTATGCAGGCTGCGAAGAGTATGTAAAAACAATTGCAGAAAACCCAAAAATAGCCCAAAAAGACAAATGTCCCTTCATGCTTAAAGACGAGCAGAAACTGGCAGAGCTAGAAGAAATACTGGGAGTAAAAATAGAAAAAAAGAAAAAGAAATAATTTTCCCTATTTTTTAACCCTGCTCCTCGGCAATTTTCTTGGCTGCTTCCTCAAAGAAAGGCCGGGCAAAAGAAGTGGTAAATGTCCTCTGTTCAAAAGACTTCTTCTCCATGGTTTCCAGAAATCCCTTAAACTGGTCAAAATAAGAGCCGTAAATGTGATAGCTGTCAGCCATATCCACGTACCTGCCTACCTTTACCTCCAAGCCAATTTTTTCCGAAACCTGCCCGGCTATAGCCCTCTGAAGATCGGTCAGGGCAAAAATATTCATAAACGCAGCCTTGTAGGCATCCCGGGACCGCCAGTGTGTGTTCATGTTAAGCATAAGGCCTTTCTGGGGATCCTCAAGTATCCTTAACCATATCCTCTGCAGGCAGGGCGGCTCATGATGCCTTGAGTCCAGTTCAGGTACCCAGGTTATGGCCTGTGCCCTCCGGGTATAAAAACAGTCAACCAGGTTGTCTACAGCCGCAGATACCTGGTCAAGATATCCATCGGATGTCTGGTAATTAAACAGGCGGTCATGGTAGCTGTAGGACCAGCCATGCTTGCCTATCCAGCTGTCATGTATGCCCAGCACGACTTCCTGCCTGTAAATTTCCAGCTCATCCAGACCGGTAGGAAGTGCCCGGTGAATCCTTGGCTCGGTGAACGGCTCCTCCACCGCCATTACCATGGTGGAGTCCCTGCTGGGGGGATCATTTGGCCTATCATACTGGGTCTTTATGGAAACACCCTTTTCCCAGACTTCTGTCAGGGATTTTTCCCAGGCTTCGGGCAGTGTCTTTCCCTCAACCATAAGTACAGGTATATTGCCTCCGCTAAAAGAAATTTCTTCTTTTTTCCCAATCATTTTTTACCCCGTTATATTTGTTAGCTTTAATATATAATACCATAAAAATTTTTTAGATACTTTATTAATTTAGTAGTAAATTTGAACCTTAATTTTTAAAACCTCAAACGGTTATTCCCAGCATTAAAATAAACTCTCCGGGCCTGATTATATTAATACCGGTATATGTAAAATAACCTGTTTATTCCGGCAATAATATAATTACAATTGGCACCCATAACAGAAATATACTGTATGGAATCCTCTTAAATCCCTGTGTTCGGCTATACTGGATAGCTTCAAGACTTTCCTGGTTGAAGTAATTAATTTAAATTTTTCAAGAATCTTACCTTTTGCTTCTTTTGCCACATTTAACCCAAGCCCCTCCTCGCAAGTATGCAGTGTAGGTTATTTAGAGTATCTGCAGAAATGGTAGCCTTTGATTTTTTTTCTGCTATTAGAGACCAGAGTTTAGCGCTAAAAAAACAACATGCTTTCCTTTTTAATACAACATCTAAAATAATGATACAATAATGTTAGCGGAACTAAATGGATGGCAATAATTTTATTTTTGTATATGATGTTAAAACCTTATAAAAAACAAAAGGAGGAAAGGTGATCTATAAGGTAACAGCCAAACAGGAAAACTCAAAGATGTGTTTTGTATGCGGCCTTAAAAACCGCTTCGGGCTTAAGGCCTCCTTTTATGAGACAGACAAGGGAGAACTTATAACCATCTTCAAACCAGGGCAGCAGCACCAGGGTTATCCCGAAAGGCTCCATGGCGGTATAGCTGCCGCAGTGCTTGATGAGGCCATCGGCAGGAATATTAACATGGGAAGGGATGAGCAGCTGTGGGGAGTGACCCTGGAATTTAACATAAAGTTTAAAAAACCAATACCGCTGGGTAAGGAGTTAAAAGCTTTTACCAGGCTCACTGGGGAAAATAAGCGGTTTTTTGAAGGAAGCGGAGAGATTATCCTTCCCGGCGGAGAAATTGCTGCCACCGGAGAAGGCAGGTATCTTAAGATGCCCATCAAAAAAATAGCCAAACAGTTTACTGCAACCCCTGATGACTGGGCGGTATCCAGGTCAGATGCTGATCCCGGGCAGATAGAGCTCCCCTGAATTAGGTTCTTTTTAAAAATCTATTGATCTCTTCAGAAAATAAATCTACTGCAGCAGGTAGTTTTTCTACCGGTATGTTTAATCACTTTTCAAATTTAAAATCCGCAAATATTTCTTAAAAAGATGCCTGAATGTAAGATATCTGTCAAGTTCAGCGGCAATTTTTTTTAGAGATTACCGGCGGCCTTACACCCTCAATTCCTACTGTCATACGGTTAAGCAGCCATCTGCAAAGTCCCCCCATCTATCTCCAGGGCAGCAGTTTCAAAGATCCGTTCACAGGCATTATAAAAATCCTGCAGTATGGAGCCTCTGGTCCTTCTTAGAATATGGGTTGCCCCTTTGCATTCAGCTAACTTCTCAACCAGTTTCTCTATTTTTTTCAACTCCTCTTTTGCAAAACTGATTTTTTTTCAGGTTTTTCCCATCAACCTATTTTAACACCATCCCTGTCAACCGCTTGCCTAAATTCAGGAGGCATGACCTCGTATGGTTTTATGCCAAGATCAAATCACTCATCATCAGGCAATAAGTTTTAAGGTAATTATTTCCCAGAACTTTGGCCGCCAGGTCTGTATCTGATGCCTCACCAAATTGTTATCATCCAAACAGGCTGCCAAAAAGTATTACTTCTTTAGCTAATTTTGTAGTTAAAATACTTGAAATATGTTCAGCTTCCCTGAACGTATCTTTGATTCTTTTATTGCGCACCTTAATTTTTCTCTTGTAAGCATTCTCAATTATTCCCATTGGCAAGCTCCAAAAGCTACAAGTTCTCTAAACTACACTGGAAAAATAATAGCATAAACAAAATAGACAAAATCAATACTTTTTTCCAAATTATTATTAAAATGCTAAAATAACCAGCATATGGAAATAGTTAAAAGCCAGATTGACATTAATAAACTAAATGATATGGCCCAAAGCATGTTTGGAAACATGGTTAAGGCGGTAGTGGATACAGAAAAAGAAATAATGGTTGTTGACGGAGAACTACAATCAGATGAGGAAGCGCTGCTACTTGAAAACGGCTCCAAACAGGCAAACCTGTGGGGGATCAATATCTACCCGGAGCTTCCGGAAACAGAAAGGATTGAATTCGACTCTATGATAAACTTGAAACCCCGGCAGGGCAATAGAACAAGAAGCGTAGATAATCCAGACATACGCCAGAAAATTATCAGCATAACAAATAAATTAATAGGTGGAAGTCTATCATAAAAATTTAAAAGACAGGTGGCATCAATTAACCTTATTTGAACAGATGGCCAATACCGGCAGTGAGGTTGAAAGGGCTTTAAGCTGGCGGGCCAAAGGTAATAAAAAGTATTCACTTCTGGCCCTGGAAAGGGCTCTAGAGTTATTGGATTTTACGATAGAGGCAATAGAGCAAAAACACAGGCTAAGGGAGCTTCTCAGGCTAAGAGAAGCCCTGGTGGACTATTTTGTTTATGATAATGACTACGGCTCCACCCAGAAGTCCTGGCACAACTACTTTCATCCTTTCAATTATGCTGCAAGGCTTAAAGCTTCATAATATCTACCTGCCGCAGCACTTTTTGTATTTTTTGCCGCTGCCGCAGGGGCAGGGCTGGTTCCTCCCCACCTTTTTAAAAATCCCATCTTCCAGTTTTTCAATGGGGATAGGGGTAGCCAGGGAAACCCCTTTTTTAAGGGTTTCATTCATTTCTGTTGCCGTATAACCCCTTTTGCTCCAGGTCCTTGTATTATTATAAACATCTGCCAAAAGTGACATGATAATTTTTAGCTGTTTGGTGCTTTCAAACAGTATACCATGCCTTTTAAACTCGTATATAAGCCTGCAGAAAGGCATCTCCGCATAACTAAGAAAATCGATATCCCCTATAAGGGAATCTGCAATTTTTTCATCCCTTACCATTTTCTTTAAAATATAATCCCTTAGAGCGGTAAGCTGGGGAGTCATTTCAAAATACAGGGAATCTGCTCTGTTTAGAATCTCTTCTTCTTTTCCAGGCATATAATAATAGGGCTTTTCCTCTACCATCTCTACAAAGTCCTCCAGCTCCTGATAACCTGTATGCATGAAATATTTTTCCAGGGCGTATTCGCCATGCATAAGAAAATCCTGGGGCCTGGAATAAAGACGGCTGCAAATCTTTCTGAACTCAGTCAGGCTTATACGTTGGCGGTTAAATCGGTTAAATATGTTTATAAACTGCTTGGGCTCAAATGCGCCATAAAGGATGCACAATCCCTTTATGTATTTATAGACCAGCTGATACCTTTTCCTCCGGCTCCTGAACCAGGGCTTATTGATATTTCCGTATATACCCTTAATCTCCTCGCACACCAGGAGGTAGCGCTTTTGCCGGTAGTAGAAAGAAAATATTACCCCATACTCCATAAGGTATGCATAGCTTTCATAAGGCATATCATCTATCTCCATCCAGTCCATATCCAGAAGCTTTAGAAAAAGGCCAAACTCATAATCTCTTGCTATAGTAAGTATTTCAGCTATCTTTTCCTCCTCTGCCATAAGTTTGAGCAGCCTGGCAATTATTTCCTCCTCCTTTAATTCTGAAGGCTGATCTATTCCGAAGTTGGCAGCCAGGGAATGCAGGTCTGTCTGGATGAGTTTGGGAAGAATTTCCGGAAGGGCAGCTGCCATCTGACCCTGTATGGCAAATGACCCCCAAGCCTCTTTTAACGCCTTCTGGAAGTCTATATTCCATTTTCTCGAATACTTACCCATAGCAGGTCCTATGCAGGCAGTAAATAAATGTTACCCTGTTCTAAATATATAAAAACACTGAAACTGTTGTCAATTAGTTTAGCCCATAAACAGTCCATAAGCTATTATTTTGTCAAATTAATGCTAAAAAATACGGCAGAGAGCAGTATGGGCGCATTCATTTAGCCCAAAGTGTTGATTTTAATAGCCCGATGTTATTTAATATATTAAAATAATACAAAAAAATTATTAATGAAAAAATTTTCTATCATATTATTTTTCGGCCTTTTAGTCTGGATTGTCCCTTTTGCATTATCCCTGCTTTTGGAACCCTTGAGCCAGTCTGATCCTTTTGTTTTTAAAAGCTTGATATTTCTTTCCCTGGTGGTATCAACCGTATTCTTCCTGGTTTTATACTTCCGTAAAATCTTCAGCGGTTTTGCCGGAGAAGGGCTTCTGGCAGGCCTGTTGTGGCTTGGGGTATGCCTTCTGCTGGACTGGCTTTTTGCTGCCGGGCAGGAAAGTTTTAGGCAATATTTTTTAAGCCAGGGCCTTCCTTTTATATCAATACCGGTTATATCCTCCGGATTTGACCTTATCGTAAAGAGAAAAATATGGTAATATAGGATGATTTGCCCTTAACCGGGAGCTAATAAAAATCTACTGCTATCCGAGGGTCAATAGTGCTAAAATAAGGTTTAATTGCTTTTAAAACCAGGAGGTTTCCATGGCAGAATTAAATACAAGCTATATGGGCATACAGCTTAAAAATCCTATCATAGTAGGCGCAAATAACCTGATGAAAAATGTGGATAACATAAAAAGGATGGAAGAAGCAGGAGCAGGGGCTGTTGTTTACCGTTCCCTTTTTGAAGAGCAGATAGAGCTTGAAGAGCTGCAGTTAAAAGATGAAGCAGAAGAATACGATGAGAGGCATGCAGAGATGATAGATGTTTTTCCCAATATCCACCATGCCGGCCCGAAAGAGCATCTTTACCAGCTGAAGAAAATAAGGGAGGCCATATCCATACCATTGATCGGCAGCTTAAACTGCATAAACCCGGACGTCTGGGTCGAATACGCCAAGAAGATTGAGCAGACAGGAGTGGACGCAATAGAGCTTAACCTCTATTCGGTACCCTATGATATCCAGAAAGAGGGCACCTCCATAAAGAACGGGCATTATGAGATTATAAAAAAGGTTAAGGAGAATTTATCTGTTCCGGTAAGTGTAAAGCTCAGTTTCTTTTACACCAACCCCGTAAATGTCATCAAGACCATGGACGGGCTGGGCGCAGACGCTTTTGTAATTTTTAACCGCCTGTTCCAGCCGGACATAGATGTTGGCAGCCAGGAGCACACAAGCCCCTTTTTCTTAAGCAGTACTGGCGATTACCGGCTGCCCTTAAGGTTTGCCGGGCTTCTGTATAAACAGATTAATGCTGATATCTGCAGCAGTACCGGAATCTTCAATGGTAAAGATGTAGCTAAAATGATACTGGCGGGAGCCAGGGCTGTACAGTGCGTGAGCACGCTGTACAGAAACAAGATAAGCCATATAGAGAATATGCTGAATGAGCTAAATGAATGGATGGAGACAAAAAGCTACAAAACATTGGATGATTTCAGGGGCAAGCTGTCCAGGGACAGCATATCAAGCCCCTTCATTTATCAGAGAGCACAGTATGTTGATATACTTTTAAACAAGGAACCAATTATGAGAGATTACACAAGATAATTATATCTAAAAGGAGTAGAGAAACTATGAAAAAAATGAAAACCATGGATGGAAACACCGCGGCTTCACATGTAGCCTACGCATTCACCGATGTGGCTGCAATTTATCCCATTACTCCATCCTCGTCGATGGCAGAAAATATCGATGAATGGGCTGCTTACGGCCAGAAAAATATTTTCGGCCAGGAGGTAAGTGTAGTAGAACTTCAGTCAGAAGGAGGTGCATCTGGTTCTGTGCATGGCTCCCTTCAGGCAGGAGCGCTGACTTCTACTTTCACCGCCTCCCAGGGGCTGCTGTTGATGATACCCAATATGTATAAGATATCCGGAGAGCTCTTGCCCGGCGTTTTTCATGTAAGCGCAAGAGCGGTAGCCACCCATGCACTGTCCATATTCGGTGACCACTCCGATGTTATGACTACCCGGCAGACAGGATTTGCCCTGCTGGCCTCAGGAGGGGTCCAGGAGGTAATGGACTTGGGAGCTATTGCCCATCTTGCTGCCATAAAATCAAGAATTCCCTTCCTTCATTTCTTTGACGGGTTCAGGACTTCCCACGAAGTGCAGAAAATAGAGGTATGGGATTATGAAGACCTTAAAAAAATGGTGGACTTGCAAGCAGTAAAAGATTTCAGGAACCGTGCACTCAATCCCATGCATCCGGTTACCAGGGGAACAGCACAGAACCCTGACATATTTTTCCAGTCCAGGGAAGCTGCCAACAGGTTCTACCAGGAAGTCCCGGATATCGTAGCAGACTATATGCAGCAGGTAAGCAAGATAACCGGGAGGAATTACAGGCCGTTTAATTACCACGGTGACCCGGATGCCAGGTATGTAATTGTGGCCATGGGCTCAGTTACTGATACCATTGAGGAAACTGTGGATTACCTAAACAGTAATGGCGAAAGTGTGGGAGTCATAAAGGTTCACCTGTACAGGCCGTTTTCAGCAAAGCATTTTATGGAGGCGCTGCCTGAATCTGCAGAAAAGATTGCCACCCTGGACAGGACCAAGGAACCAGGCTCCCTCGGCGAGCCCCTTTATGAAGATGTTAAAACCCTTTTCTATAATATGGATAGGAGGCCGGTTATAGTTGGTGGAAGATACGGCCTTGGCTCCAAGGATACCACTCCTTCACAGATAAAGGCGGTATTCGAGAACCTAAAGCAGGATAAGCCCAAGGACGGCTTTACCATCGGTATAATTGATGATGTCACCCATAAATCACTTCCCATAGAAGATAATATAGTAACCGAGCCTGAAGGCACCATAATGTGCAAGTTCTGGGGTTTTGGCTCTGACGGAACAGTAGGGGCCAATAAAAATGCCATTAA
This sequence comes from Actinomycetota bacterium, assembly GCA_051744345.1. Classification (GTDB taxonomy): domain Bacteria; phylum Actinomycetota; class Humimicrobiia; order Humimicrobiales; family Humimicrobiaceae; genus Halolacustris. The sequence goes on along the minus strand of JBNJCW010000005.1, from coordinate 10,143 downwards.
GATAATCGGTGACAATACAGATATGTATGCCCAGGGCTACTTCCAGTACGACTCCAAAAAATCAGGGGGGCTTACCATCTCCCACTTAAGGTTCGGAAAGAACCCCATAAAGTCTACCTACCTTATAGAGAATGCTGACTATATTGCCTGCCACAACCAGACATACATAGGCCAGTATGACCTGCTCAAGGGATTAAAGGACGGAGGTAAATTTGTTCTCAACTGCCAGTGGGACAAACAGGAGCTGGAAGAGAGGCTGCCTGCAGATATGAAAAAATACCTGGCAGAGCACAATATTGATTTCTATATAATCAATGCTACTGATATAGCCAGGGACATGGGCCTTGGAAACAGGATCAACATGGTGATGCAGGCAGCTTTCTTCAAGATAGCCAAGGTAATAGAGATAGACCATGCCGTGGAGCTTTTAAAGAAAGCAATTGAGGATACATACGGACGGAAGGGCAAAAACATAGTAGAAATGAATTACCGGGCTGTAGACCGTGGTATCCAGGACCTGGTTAAGGTGGACATTCCTGATTCCTGGAAGGATGCCAAAAAAGAAAAAGTAAAAGCACCGGAAGATGTGCCAGAGTTTATAAAAGAGATGCTTATTCCCATGAACAGGCAGGAAGGCGACAATATACCCGTAAGCAAATTCTTGGGCAGAGAAGACGGTACCTTCCCTCCGGGCACTGCAGCATATGAGAAGAGGGGCATAGCGGTTGAGGTCCCCCACTGGATTAAGGAAAACTGCATACAATGCAACCAGTGCGCATATGTTTGCCCCCATGCAGTCATCAGGGCGTTTCTTTTGACTGAGGAGGAAGCAAATAATGCACCTGAGGGCTTCGAGACGCTGGACGGCAAAGGCAAGAAAATAAAGGATTACAAATTCAAGATACAGATAAGCCCGCTGGACTGCACAGGCTGCGGAAACTGTGTTGAGGTTTGCCCGGCCAAGGAAAAGGCTCTGGAGCTAAAGCCGCTTGAAAGCCAGCTGGGAGAAATAAAGAACTGGGAATACGCACTAAGCCTTCCCCCCAAAGATGCTATGGAGCCTACCACCCTCAAGGGCTGCCAGTTCAGTCAGCCGTTATTTGAGTTTTCGGGCGCCTGTGCCGGCTGCGGAGAAACCGCATACGCCAGGCTTATCACCCAGCTTTACGGAGATAGGATGATGATAGCCAATGCCACCGGCTGCTCCTCAATATGGGGAGGCTCGGCACCATCAACCACCTATACCACCAACAGTGAAGGAAGGGGTCCTGCCTGGGCCAACTCCCTGTTTGAGGATAATGCCGAATACGGCTACGGGATGGCCCTGGGCAACAACCAGATAAGGGCCAAGATTGAAGACCTGGCCAGGGAGCTTGTACAGAAAAGTATAGACAGCCAGCTTGAAGATGTGCTTACCCAGTGGCTGGAAAACAAGGATGATGCAGAGAAAACCAAGGAGCTTTATCCCCAGATGGTAGAGCTTTTAGGCAATAAGACCAAAGACAAGGAAGCAGACAGCATAAGGAAACAGCTGCTGGAGCTAAAGGATTACTTCATAAAGAAATCCATATGGGTATTTGGAGGAGACGGCTGGGCCTATGACATAGGCTACGGCGGTCTTGATCACGTGCTTGCTTCAGGGGAAGATATCAATGTGTTTGTCTTTGATACCGAGGTATACTCAAACACAGGAGGGCAGTCCTCCAAATCCACTCCCCTGGGAGCAGTGGCCAAATTTGCCGCTTCAGGTAAAAAGGTTAACAAAAAGGACCTGGGGCTTATGGCAACCACATACGGGTATGTATACGTAGCCCAGATAGCCATGGGCGCAAACAAGAACCAGACGCTGAAAGCAATACGTGAAGCTGAAGCCTACAAGGGGCCTTCGCTTATAATAGCCTATGCACCCTGCATAAACCACGGAATAAGGGCAGGAATGTCCCATACCCAGGGCAGGGAGAAGGAGGCAGTAGACGCCGGATACTGGCACCTTTACAGGTACAACCCGCTGCTCAAAAAAGAAGGGAAAAATCCATTCGTGCTGGATTCCAAAGAGCCTTCTGCTTCATTTAACGACTTCCTTATGGGCGAGGTAAGGTATGCATCGCTTACCAAGACCTTCCCCGAGATAGCGGATAAGCTGTTTAAGGAAGCAGAAGCTGATGCCAAGACAAAGTATGAAAACTATAAGAAGAAGGCAGAAGCTAAATAGCAGCTAAGGAATGCCGAAGCGCAGGGCTTAAATTCCTGCGCTTCTTTTTTTTAAAAAGTAACGGCAGTAAAATTACCGGTTATCCAGATCCCCCACATAAGGCTTTATATCTATTACGGGGGTGCCGTCCAGCATATCAATACCCTTTACCTTAAGCAAATTGCCTTCCACTTCAAGCAGTTTAACCACCGACACCCCTATGTGGTTGGGCCTGCGGGGAGACCTGGTGGCAAATACTCCCCTGGGCTCCTCCGCTCCCGGAGGCCTGGCGGTAAGGCTGTAGCCCTGCTGCCGGTCAAAATAAAAAAGCACAATGACATACTCATATTTTTTTAGCCCCTCCAGCCCCGGCCTGTACTCCTCATATATTTCAATGGTACCCACTGCCCCTTTAGAATAAGCAGCCTGGCGGGGAGTCTTTCCCCTTTGCTTGAAAGGGGTTCTTATTTTCCCGATGGGGCTTATACTGTATTTATCCATTTAATGCAGCCTTTCCTTTTATTGCAAATCCTCTCTCCAGCCTTAAAATCCTGTCGCTTACCTTCCTTGCCACCCCCAGGTCATGGGTAATAAACAGCATGCCCAGCCCCCTTTCTTCCTGGATGCGGTTAAGCAGTTTTAACACTTTGGCCTGGATGCTGGCATCCAGGGAAGATGTGGGCTCATCAGCAATTATAAGTTTTGGGGACAGCACCAGAGCCCTGGCTATAACCACCCTTTGAAGCTCTCCTCCGCTCAAGTGGTGGGGGTAGGAATGAAGAAACTGTTCATCTGTAGGAAGCTCAACCTCAGCCAGTACTTTCTTTACCTCTTCTGCCATCTTCTTTCTGTCTGCCTTTGCCTGTACCAGCAGAGGCTCTGTTACTGCCTCCACTACATTCAATCGGTGGGAAACCGCAGACCTTACATCCTGAAAAATCATCTGTACCCTGCTGTAGAAGCCGGCATCCCACCGCTCAACTTTTTTATTCTCCAGGTATACCCTGCCCGAATCAGCCCTCAAGAGGCCCATAATTATTTTGGCCAGAGTGGTTTTCCCAGAGCCGCTCTTTCCCAGAAGGGTTACTGTCTCCCCTTCATAGACTTTCAATCCTACTGACTGCAGAACCTTTAAGCCCCGGTAGCTTTTGCTTATATTTTCTACTTTTAGCAGGGGGATAATACCTCCCCGGTGGCAGGCCACCTTTAAATCCCCCTTCCCTAAAAGCGGAGGCTTGGAGATTCTGCAGACTTCAATAGATTGGGTGCACCTGGGCCAGAAGGGGCATCCCGCATTAACAAATTCAGGTTTTCCCCTTATGCCCTGAAGGTCCTTGGTGCGCTCCAGGGAAGGGTAGGACCTTACCAGCCCCCGGGTATAGGGATGCCGGGGAAAGGAAAACAAATCCTTTGTAGGGCCAAATTCAATAATGCTTCCCCCGTAAAGCACCATGCTTTTTCTGGCAAGTTTTCCGGCGGTATCAAGGTCATGGGTTACCAGCAGCACCGTCTTTCCCAGGCTCAATCTTTTGATTACTTCAATCAAGCTGTCCTTTGCCTCCTGGTCCAGTGAGGAGGTAGGCTCGTCAAGTATAACCAGCTCCGGATCAAGGATATAGGCCATGGCTACCAATGCCTTTTGCTTTTCCCCCATGCTCAGCTGGTGGGGGTAGGCGTCCAGCCTCTGCAGGGGAAAGCCTACCGTTTCCAGCATGCCCTTTATTTTCCCCCTGTTATCCTTGCCGTCCAATACCTCCCCTATCTGTTGGTATATACTCATGGATGGGTTTAATATATTGTCCACGTTCTGGAACACCATGGAGATTTTTTTCCATCTTATCTGCCTTAGCTGCTGCTGGTTTGCCCTGCAGATATCCATGCCCCCGAACAAGATCTGTCCGGATACTCTGGCATCAGCAGACTGGGAGGGCAGCATACCCATAAGGCTCAGGGCAAGGGTAGTTTTCCCCGTTCCTGACTCCCCCACCACCGAGATAATATCGCCTTTCTCTGCCTCAAAACTTAAACCTCTGAGTATGTTCTTTTTCCCGTAGAAAGCATTTAAATTATTTACTTTAAGCATCCCTTAGCCTCGGATCTATTATCTTTTCCATTAAATTGGCAAGCAGGGTAAAAGAAAGCAGAATCAAAGAAAGCATTATGCCAGCAGGCACCAGCCACCACAACCACACAGGCATATAATAAAATTTAAAGGCATTATACATTATGGTCCCCAGGCTTATGGAAGCAAGGCTGGATATCCCTATAAAGGCCAGCCCTGCCTCCAGGAAAACAGCTGAACGGGCATTATGCAGAAACGAGGCCATTATTATATTCCCCAGATCAGGTATTATATGCCTGGCCAGCACATATGCTTTTTTTGCCCCGAAAGTTTTAGCTGAGGATATATGTACCCTCTGCTTTAAGGCAAGGGTCTGGCCCCTGATAATCCTGGCCCCTCCCTGCCAGTGCAGCAGGGATATCAGCACTATCAATACAATAAGGCCGGGTTTGATAAATGCTGATATAAGTATCAGCAATATTATTGAAGGTATAACCAGCATAGCATCTATAAACCTCATTAGAGCCTCATCAATCCATCCCCCCGTAAATCCGGCAGCAACCCCTACAGCCACGCTTATGGAGGTAGCCAATACCCCCACGCCCATAGAAACAAACATGGAAGTCCTCAGCCCGTAAATCAGCCTGGAAAAGATATCCTGGCCCAGGTCATTGGTACCCAGTATATTATCCATGCTGGGTCCGGCAAGTATTGATTTGCTAAACTCCCGGGGATCACTTACAAATATGGGAGCGAGTAAGGCAAATAAAAAAAGCAGCACAAACACAGCCAGGCCCACCTGGGCTGCCCGGTTATCCTTAAAATTCTTCTTGATGCTAATATGCATACTCAATCCTAGGGTCAATCTTTACATAAAAAAGGTCCATAAAGAAATTTATTGCCAGCACCAGCAGGGCCACAAACAACAGGCTTCCCTGGACCACCGGGTAATCCCGGTTGAGTATGGAATTGTGTATGAGGCTTCCCATGCCCGGATAGGAAAACACAATCTCAACAAACAGGGCTCCGGTAACCAGCCTGGTTCCCAGCCTTATCCCTGCCTGGGTAGCCACAGGTATCAGTGAGTTTCTTCCGGCATGCATATACCTGATTCGCCCATCCCCTATGCCTTTTGCCCGGGCAAGCATTATATAGGGCTCTTTCAGGTTGGATATCATGGAATTTCTTACCAGGAGGTAGCTGGAGGGTATAAACACAAAAATCAGGCTCAGCAGGGGCAGTACCAAGTGCCTCAAAAAATCAACGGAAAGGCCCAAACCGGCCAATCCCGAATATGCAGCCCTGGCTCCCTGAAAGGGAAGAACTTGTAAAATCACCCCGAATACTATCAAAAACACAACCCCTATAAAAAAGCTGGGGAAGCTGGAGGCAAAAATAACTGAAAAAAGTATAAACCGGTCGACCTTCCTTCCCCTCCTCCAACCCGACTCTATGCCCAGGATAACCGCTAAAATATTTGATATTATCATGGCCAGGCCCATAAGAAGGATGGTATAGGGGAACCGGGCGAGCAAAACATCGGCTACCGGCCTCTTGTGGTAGAAAGAGTAACCCAGCTGGCCTCTGAAAATAGAGGAAATGTATGAAAAATACTGGCTTATAAGCGGTTTGTCCAGCCCGTATAAACCCGAAAGGTAAGCTTCTGTTTCTTCAGTAAGGTTAACCATTACCTCACCGCCGTAAATGGCAGTGAGCGGATCCCCGGGCAGCAGCCGGGGCACCACAAAGTTTATGGTAATTACTATAAAGAAAGCAATGATGTAGTTTAGCCACCTTTTTCTCATATCACCTGTCCACAAACGCAATCTTGTTTACAGGAACAGGAATGCCTAAAGCAATCCCGCCGGGGGTGTAATAGATATCAGCATCCCGGGTATGGGCCCAGTACCATTTAGGGTAATAAAGGGTTATGGAGGGAAGCTCCCTTGCATATATTTCCTGTATCCGGTGCACCATCTCCAGCCTTCTCTGCTCATCCATTTCCCCTACCTGCAGCTTGAGCAGCTCTACCAGCCTTTCATCTTCAAAATAACGGACGCTGTTAAAATTATCGCCGATTATGACCCGGTTCAGTGATTCGGGATCTCCTCCCAGCCCCCCATGGCCGCTGATAGCCATATCAAAGTCCCAGCTCTCAACCTTGTTGTCCAGGGTTTTTGCCTCATAACTTACCAGATCTATTTTTATCCCTGCTTTCTCCAGATTATCCTTTATAACCTGGGCATCCCTTTCAAAGTTCCCCTGGCTTACCGCTAGTTCAAATTCCATGATAGCGCCCTCTTTTCGGTAGTATCCATCCTGACCTTTTTCAAATCCAAATTCCTCTATAATCTCTTCCGCCCTGCCAGGATCGTAGGGATAGCTGGGAACATCTCCGTTGTACCATTCGCTGTTAGCAGGAGGAACCAGCCCTGCACTTCCCCCGGCCGCAAAGCCCCTCTGGGAGATCCCTACAATCTGTTCAAGGTCAACAGCATAAGCTAAGGCCTGCCGGAATGACCTGTCCGCCAGCAGTTCATTGCTGTGGTGGTTTAAAATCAGTTTGGCTGCCCAAACAGGAGGCTCCTCTTCTACCTCAAGTTCCTTACCCATCTGGCCTGCTGCATCCGGGGGTATGGAACCGGCATCTATTTCTCCTGACCTAAGCATGGCAGGCATGGTCTGGGAAGAAACCTTTATGAATGCAAGCTGGCTGATGTTAACCTCCCCAAGGTAATAGTCTTCATTAGCCCCGTACAAATAGGAGCCTTCCTGGCTGCTGTAATCCTTTAATATGAAGGGCCCGGTACCTATCAGCGCATCATCCTGGCTGTAGGAGAGGGGCTCATCTACACTGCTCCACACATGTTCGGGCAAGATGGGAAGTGTGCCGGCAATATTATTAAGAAACGGGGCGTAGTTTTCAGCAATATATACCACTACCTTGTAATCATCTACCCTTTCTGCCCCCTCTATTATGGCTGAATCTACCCATACCCAGGGATGCTCTTTTATATAATTAAAGGTAAAGGCAACATCTGAAGCATCAAATACCTTCCCGTCATGCCACCTTACACCCTCTCTTAAAATAAATGTAAATGAATTATCACTGCTCTCATAATCCCAGCTTTCTGCAAGCATGGGTATTGTCTTTCCACCTCTGTCTTTCCATACCAGGGTATCAAACAAAAGGGACATCCTTATATAACCGGGCCCCCGAGGATACATCCCGTAGGGAGAGGGAAAACCCCAGTCACCGGTCTCATCGCCTATTTTTATCATATCCCCTGGGCCGCCGGCCTGCGGGCTGCAGGAAAAGGCAAAAGCCAGCAGGGCTGCCAGCAGAACAGTAATGATTTTCCTCACCCTAACTGCCTCCCCCCTTATAGCCGATGCCAAAACCGTCCATATAAAAATAGGCGCCCCCCATGCAGCTGATGCATGCAGGCTCCTGCTCCTTTATCCTGGCCCTGGTCTCCATAACAGACTCCCCGCATATGCTGCAGGTAACAGAATCATGTATAGGGGCATAACCGGGAACCTCTATTTTTTGCTTCCTGATATCAAACATATCTGCCTCCGGGACCTGCATCTCTTTTCTTGCCATCTCTTCAGCCAGGGAGAAAAATTCCTGCCGCTCCGAAGGCTCTGCCTCTTTTCTTTTAGCCACAATCTTTTCAAAAAGCTCAAAAACCCTTGGATATACTTCTTTTCTTGAATCCCAGTAATCCTTCCTTAAGGCCAGCCTTACCGCCCGGCCGCTTTTGCGGCCGGCTACTGTTACCGCCGTCTTTCCCAAATCTTTAAAAACCAGGGCATTATTGCCAAAGGTGCAGCCGGTTACTACCTGTATGCCGTCACTGAAACAGTTATTGGTCTCCACTATAGCCATCACCTCTTCCATGCCCTCATTTTGCCGGGCAATCTGGCCCATTGCATAGCATCCCGCCTTTACTCCATAAGCAGAAAAACTGCAGATATGTCCGTGAAATTCTGCTGATTTTTCAAGGAGGGCCCCGAGATTACCCTCACTTACCAACCGATTTATATTGTCCCCGTAACCCATATTTTTCCCCTCCTTTTTATTTACCCGCCTATTATATAATTCTTGTGCTACCTTTACAAGTAAAAGTAGCACATATTTATCTTCCATCTCCCCTTATGTTAATATTAAATAATTATGGAAAAGACCCCCGGCCAGGACAGCCTTGGAGAAAGATTGACCTCCAGCCAGAGGATCAGGATACTGGCGGCGATAGCCGTCGGGAGCTTCATGGCTCCCCTGGACTCTTCCATGGTAAATATCGCCCTGCCCCGGATAAGCAGCTACTTCGGTACAGGCCTGGGGCAGGTAGAATGGGTGCTGATATCCTACCTTCTGGTAATTTCCAGCCTGCTTCTGGTTCTGGGCAGACTGGGAGACCTTCTGGGGCATAAAAAAGTTTATAATGCCGGCTTTATAGTATTTATATCCGGATCCCTCCTATGCGCCTTTTCTCCTTCACTTCTTATGCTGATAATTTTCAGGACAATACAGGCTGCTGGAGCAGCCATGCTCATGGCCATGGGACCGGCCATAATAACTATCTGCTCCCCCTCTGAATCCAGAGGAAGGTACCTGGGGCTAATGGCGGCAGCCGTATATATTGCCCTGTCTGCCGGCCCTCTTCTGGGAGGCTTTTTGACCACATTCTTTGGCTGGAGGTCCATATTTATTGTAAACATCCCCATAGCAGCAGCAGGGTTTACCTATTCCAGGATAATTTTACCCAAAACCAGGGGCAGCAGCAGAGCCAAATTTGACCTTTTGGGCTCCATACTGTTCTTTCTTTCCCTTGCGACAATACTTTCTGCATTAAGCCTTGGGCGGAGGTACGGGTTTTTCTCAGCAGTGATAGTTTTACCCTTCTTTTCGGGGCTGATTCTTCTGGCAGTATTTATAAGGCTTCAGAAGAGAAGGAAACACCCCATGATGGATATAGGGCTTTTCTCAAACCGCCTGTTCTCTTCCTGCAATAGCGCACTTTTTTTATATTACGCTGCCCAGTACGCATTCCTGCTTATAATGCCTTTCTATCTTCAGGACCTGCTTGGCCTTATTCCTTCTACATCAGGGCTGGTGCTTATGTCTTTTCCCTTAACAGTCATGGCTGTCTCTCCTTTCAGTGGAGCGATTTCAGACAAGATAGGGGCCAGGTACCTAACAGCAACAGGGATGTCTATTGCATGTCTGGGCCTTTTCCTTTTAAGCACCCTGGATGCAGCATCATCAATTTTTAAAACAGCTCTATTTCTGTCCATAACGGGGCTGGGAAGCGGGATGTTTATAACCCCCAATAACAGCACCATCATGGGCACGGTAGATTTCCATCGGAGGGGAACCGCTTCAGCGATGATTTCCACCATGCGGAATATTGGAATGGTTACGGGAGTTAGCCTGGCAGGTTCCATATTTACCATAAGGTATCAGGCCCTGCTTAAAGCTTACCAGGAATTGGGAATTGAGGGCACACAGCCAGCATTTGAAGGGGCTCTGAGCCTATCATTGCTTACAGCAGCTGCCCTTGCCTTTGCTTCAGCGGCAATTTCCCTGACAGGCAAAAAGGCAGATATCAGGCGGTCTTACTGACATGCACAAGAAGGGGAGTAATTTTTTATCCCTGAACAACATCTTCAGGACAATATCACTGAACTACTACAAGTAATTTTTTTCCCCTACATATTTGGCATGACTTTTGTTACAATACTGGTACTTTCAACCACAATTTAACCACTAAGGAGGATTTAACAGTTGTTAAATAACTACCAAAACCTATTAAAAATAACCAGAAAAGACTTAACTTTTATTGAATAATGTATTGTAATATAAGGAGTATTAAATGGAGATTAA